>JACQRQ010000287.1 GCA_016206405.1 Elusimicrobiota bacterium
CGGAGGCCTTGTCGTTGATGTGCTTCATGACCGGCGACTGGGTGAGGATTTGGGCCCCGGTTTTGCGGATCGCGCGGATCGCCGCCTTTACCTCCGGCGTCGAGAGCTCCACATAATGGTTGAAATGGGCCATGACGGCAAGCTGCTTTCCGGAGGCGGCGGTCTTTTCAAAAAGCGCCAGGAGGCCTTTGGCGTCCGGGTCCGTCACAAAGCGCTGCGGCCAGTAAGTCAGAGCCTTGGTGCCGATGCGGATCGTTCGCAGGCGGGGCAGATCTTTGTCGAGCAGGACGTCGAAATAGGCGGCCAAAATTTCAGTTTTCATCACCATCGGGTCGCCGCCCGTAAAGAGAACGTCCGTTATCTCGGGATGCTCGAGAAGGTAAGCTTTTAAAAGCTGCGCTTCCTGCGTCGCGAATTTGAGTCCTTCGATGCCGACGAACTGGGCCCAGCGAAAGCAGAAAGTGCAGTAGGCATGGCAAGTCTGCCCCTGGCTGGGAAAAAACAGGATGGTCTCATGATATTTGTGCTGCATGCCCCGGATTTTTTGGCCCCGGTGGACGGGGAGGTTGTGCCGCATTTGCCCGTCCGGATGCGGGTTGAGGCTCAGGCGGATCTCGTCGGCGGCTTGGCGCAGGAGCCGGGGGTCCGCGCCGGAGTCGATGAGCTTTTCCATGCGCAGGTAGTGCGCCGGCGTGAGCATTCCCCGGCGGGGAAAGGTGAGCGTGAAAATCGGGTCGTCGGGAACATTCGACCAATCGATGAGCCGGTTGATGACGTAGGTGTTGGTTTTAAAGGGCAGCACGCTGCCCACGACGCGGATATCCTTGATGAGCTCTTCGGGCAGGCTCTGGATTTGGCTGAATTTTTCGAAGTTGGCGAGGGTGACGGCCTGGTACTGCGTCTCCTGGAAAACGTTCGACAACGTCAAAACGCTCATGGCAAACCTACCTTGATCACTTCCGGCGCGTTCCTTCCGCAGACCCCAGGCCGTAGATGTTATAATAAAAACATGGTGTTTGGAATGCTGGTTTTGGCCGCCGCGGCGAATTTGTGGGCCGCGCCTCTGCATGCGGGGGAGGTCGGCCCTTGGCACCGCAGTTTTGAAAAAGCCCAAGAGGCATCCCGCCGAAGCGCCAAGCCCATTTTCGCCGATTTTAAGGCGGCTTGGTGCTACTCCTGCTACTACATGGACCAGCATATTTTGAGCCGGGAGGATTTTCAAAAAGAGGCCCAAGGACTGGTCCTTTTGGAGCTGGACGTGGACCGGGAGGAAGGGCGCTTGCTTAAGGAAAAATACCGGGTTCAGTTTCTTCCCAGCTACGTTCTTTTGGACTCGGAAGGAAAAGAGCTTGGCCGGATCATCGGCGAGCAAACGCGCGAAAAATTCCTGCAGAAGCTCCGCTTATTGACCGCGCCGGCGCGCAAAAGCGTTCCCAAAGAAGAACTGCGCGCGTTGTTGGAAGCCGGGGACCTCGACGCGGCCGGCCGGCTCCGCCGTTCTTTGCCGTCTCAAGCGGAGGATTTTTTGGATGCGGATTTCAATATTTTATCTGCACGGCTGGACCTTTCTCTGGCTGCGCGAAAGAAGAACGCCGAAGCGGCGGGCGCCGCGCTTGAAGTTTTGCTTAATTTGGAAACGGATTGCCGCCTGGCCTATGACGTCTATAAGGCCCAGGAGCTGGTCTTGAGTCTCGATGCGGCCCGGCGCGGGACGCTGTTGGGGCTGGCCCGAGCGCGGCTGGAGGACCTCGTTGAAAAACGGGTCTTTGGAAAGGCTGAGGAGCGCTGCGCGGATTTAAGATCCCCCGTGGACGCGCTGTCCGACGTCTATGCCGGCCTGAGCCTGAAGTCCGAGCGGGAAGCGCTGATTGAGCGCATGCTCGGGATGCTGAAGAAAACCTCCGCAGGAATCGGCAGCGACCGGAACCACGACGATAATCTCAGGTATTTTTTGGAGGCGGCCGGCAGGGAAGAGTCTTTGGACCGACTCTATCCGGAGCTCGCCCGGGCCTATCCGGTGGATTACGTTTACAACTACCGCTACGCTAAAAATCTCTTTGACCGGAAGCAGGCCGGCCGGGCTCTGGAATGGATCGAGAAGGCGGAGCGCCTCTGCTACGGCGTCAACCGCCTTTGGGTCACTCTTCTTAAGGCCAAAATCCTGGACGCGCTGCAGCGTCGGCCGGAGGCGCTGCGCCTCCTAAAGCGCGATATCAAGGCCCACGCAAACCGCTTTCCTGAAGAATCGGCCCGCCTCCGGTCTCTGTTGGAGCAATGGGAGACGTCCCCGCGCTAACCCCGGATAACTCCAGGCGCTTCAGGAGCATGGACAGAAGCGTCTTCGTGAAGCGAACCCGGTCGAAGTCGACGCATTGCGGCATCACCGGATCATCGTGGCTCAAAGAGGGGATTCTGACAAAGTCCGTGCCCGGCAATACCTGGCTGGCTAGTGGAACCATCCCGTCGTTTTGGACGCCCAGCCACTGAAATAAAAGGCCTCTCAAAAGCGAAAAGACGGTGTAGGCTTGCCCGCCGCCCTCCTCCTCTTTCCAACTGGAAAAGGAAAGCACGGGCAACTCGCCGACGAGACTGTCGATCTCCTCTTTATGCAGGCGGTAATACGCTTTTCTTTCCAGCGTCTGCATGCTCTCCAGCGATTCGATGGATTTGCCGTGCTCCCGCAGGGCCCTTTGCACAAGGGGGCGAATTCCTTCCTTGAGAGCCCAGTCGGCCAGCAGGGAGCCGAAAAACGGGGCTTGGATGGATATCCAGCCCTTGACTTTTTGGCGCGCCGCCGGCCGGTTGAGAAGAGCCTCCAAAGAATCGATGCCTCCCTTGCTGTGGGAAATGAGGATCACGTCTTGCTCCGACGCCGCGATGGCTTCTTCCAGAATTTCGGCGTTGCGGCTCAAGGATTCATCCGCTTGCATAGTAATCCGCTGGTAGGGGACGGCGAGGCGCTCGAGCCAGCACATTTGATCATCGAAGTGCTTGTCGGCTTGGCAGGGATTTCCGGGCGCGCCGGAGTTAATGACCAAATCGGAGAGAAAACCCGGAACCAGGATCAGCTTGTAGCGCCTCAACCTCTCGACTTGCGGGTCCCCGAACTCGGCGTCGATTTGGCGCCAGGTTTTCATGTATTCGCCGGTGGCATCCCGCTGGTCGAGGGCCCACGCCTCCGGCGAGCGCGCATTGAAAGTAATGAGACAGGCAATTAGGAGATGATGGAGTTTCATGGGTGAAAATCCAGCCGCGCACAGCATCCGAAGCCGTGGACGGAGCATTGTCGCGCACAGGCGCGCCGCGCCTTGCTGCGGCGACGCTTAATAGATTTTGCCACATGCGCTCGCAGCCCCCTAGAGGCTTTCGGTCCATTGGAAAAAGGTCTTTGGACCTAAGGCTTTTTGGGACCTTTGGGGTCGTAACGGAATAATATGAGCGATTGGTCATATGGGCAATATTTAATAACATACCCGCATGGAAAAGACTCAGGGGCTTTCCCCCGGGCTCAAATCGATTTTCAAGTCCGCCGGCGCCGCGCTGGGCGAGGTCATCGCCGAGGAGGAGGGGCGGCGCCTTTTTTTGTCGGTTGAATCCGTCCGCCGTCAAATGGTGCGTTTCCGCGTTTCCGGCAACGAGGGCAAAAAAAGGACGCTGGAAAGGACATTCCGGCTTTTGGGGCGTCTTTCCCCCAAGGAGCGGGCCGCTTTCGCGCGCGCCTACACGGTCTATTTGGAACTGGCCAACGCCTGTGAAAACGCCTACCGCACGCATCGCCTCCGGCTCAGGCAAACGCGGGATGCCAAGCCGGTTGGGGGCGCCGACATTGTTTACGTGTTGACGGCCCATCCCACCGAGTCCCGGTCTCCCGGGAACATACGCTTGATGCGCCGCGTGCAGGACCTTTTGATCGGCGCGCTGGAAGCGGGGAGTCCTCCCGTGAAACAGCCTCTCAAGCATTTGCTCCACTTGGTCTGGCGGGCAGGGACTTTTCCCAGCCACAGGCCGACGGTGGAGGATGAAGCCAGGCATGTTTTCTCCATTCTCGGGGACCCCATTTTGGAGGAAATACTGCGGCTGCGGCGGGAGGGCCGCGTCGTGCGTCTGAGGACCTGGGTGGGGGGGGATAAAGACGGACATCCCGGCGTCGGGCCGGCGCAGACCCGGGCCTCGCTCAATCTTTCGCGCCGAAGGCTTCTGGACTTTATGAACGCGCGGCTGCTGGGGCCCCTGGGGGAGGATATAGCCTTCCTGCGCTCCGCCGCTCTCAGCGCGGCTTGGGCGCGCGTCGGCGGGATTTTAAGAGGCCTGGCTGCGGTCCGGCCCGGAGATGGAGGCCGCATCGCCGCTTTCCGGCGCGCCATGGGGCGATTGAACCGCCTGTATCGGCGCCGGCTGGGCTATCCCCACCCGCTGGGGGAGCAGATTATCGGATTTTTGGAGCTTTTCCCGGGAATGGTGGTCACGTTGGAACTGCGGGAGGAGCGAGGCCGTTTCCGGGAGGGCGAGGCCATGGCGGGGATGATCCGCTATTTGGGGAGCGTGGCGCGGGGGGGCGACATCCGATGGTACGTGCGGGGGTGCGTGGTGAGCATGACGCGCAGCGCCGAGGACCTGTGGCAGGCACTGGATTTAATTCGCCGAATTTTGGGCGCCCCGGCCATTCCCGTCATTCCTCTTTTTGAGATGCCGGAGTCTTTATCCCGCTCGTCCGAGATATTGGAGAACGCTTTTCAAAATCCCGCCTTCCGGCGCGCGGTCTACAAGCACCGCGGGGCCCGGATGGAGGTCATGCTGGGCTATTCGGACACGGCCAAGCGCATGGGAGTTTTTCCGGGCCGCTTGGCCATCGATGACGCGATGCAAAACATCGCCCGTTGGGGGCGCCGTCGCGGCGTGACCATCATTTTTTTTCACGGAGCCGGCGGCAGCGTCGGCCGGGGCGGCGGAACCGTCGAAGAACAGGTGGCGACCTGGCCCGCCGACGCGGTCCGACTGATTAAAATCACCTTGCAGGGGGAGATGGTGGAGCGCACCTTGGCCACCCCGGAAATCCTGCGAAGCCAAATTTTAAAGATGGCGGCCATACAAGCCTCGCCGCCCGCCTACCGGGGGGCCGGCGCATGGAATCGCCGGCTCAATCATTTGGCCCACGAAGCCTACAAGAGTCTGGTCGAGTCAGGAGAGCTTCGGGAGGCGATCCGGACGGCCACGCCCTATTCCCGCTTGGGCGCTCTCCAGATCGGGTCCCGGCCATCGCATAGGTTTCCCAGCGCCGGTCTTGAGTCTTTGGAAAGCCTGCGCGCCATCCCTTGGATGCTGTGCTGGACTCAAACCCGGTATTTGCTGCCGGTTTGGTTCGGTTTGGGCAGCGCGTGGCGCAGGCTGCGGAGGGAGCCGCGGGCGGAAATGCATCTAGCCCGGGCCCTTAAGAGCGATCCGGCGTTGCGCAGTTTCTTCCGTCAGCTTGGATTTACATTGACCAAGGTGGAGCCCCAACTCTGGCGGCGGTACTTCCAGAGCCTGGCGCCCGGTTTTTCCCCGGATTGGCTGCGGGCTTTGGAGCGCGAACGCCGGGATGCCCTGGACCTGGCCCGCCGGGCCTCGCCCGGAGGGGAGCTTCTTTCGGACAGGCCGTGGCTTAAAGAAAGCATCTTCTACCGCGCGCCGATGATTCATCCTTTAAATCTCCTTCAGATTCAGGTTCTAGCCAGGACGAATCTCAGCCGCCAAAATGAGCTGCTTTTTCGCGAGACGGTGACCGGAATCGCGGCGGGAATGCTCACCACGGGCTAAGCGATGCTTGGGCTAAAGGGCCCCCAAAACGAAAGCCCCGCATCGAAAAAACGATGCGGGGCTTTTTTTGAGCGGGGTCGGAACTTAGTTGTTCGGTTGAGGGGTGAGCCTCAGGTAGGGTTTCAGTTCCTTGAAGCCTTTGGGAAACTTATTCTTGATGGTTTTCAAGTCCGTGATGGACGGAAGTATCACGCAGTCCTGGCCCTGGATCCAGTTGGCCGGCGTCGCGACGCTGAATTTATCGGTCAACTGCAGCGAGTCGATGACGCGCAGGATTTCGACGAAGTTGCGGCCCGTGGACGCCGGGTAGGTCATCATCAGGCGGATTTTCTTGCTGGGGTCGATGATCAAGACGGTGCGCACGGTCATGGTGTCGGAGGCGTTGGGGTGGATCATGCCGTAGAGGTTGGCCACTTTTTTGTCCGCATCGGCCACGATGGGGAAATTCACCGTCGTGTTCTGCGTCTCGTTGATGTCTTTGATCCAGCCCTCATGGGATTTCAGGTTGTCGACGCTCAGGGCGAGAACCTTCACGTTCCGCTTCTTGAATTCCCCGAGAAGATTGGCGGTGACGCCCAATTCGGTCGTGCATACGGGCGTGTAATCCTTCGGATGGGAGAAAAAAACCACCCAGTTGTCGCCCATCCATTTGTGGAGCTGAATGTTTCCTTCCGTCGTCTCGGCGGTGAAGTCCGGCGCGATGTCTCCGAGGCGAAGGGTTTGCGTCTGAACTAGGGTTGCGGCCATTTGTCGTTCCTCCAAGGCTAATTCCTGGCGTGTTGTTGAATCTAAATGCGGCTGTCTGATCATAAAAATATGATTGCTGTTTTTTGCAATCGCGTCAATGACCAAAATCAATATTTTAGCGGGCGGGGCCGGAGGCCGAAGACTGCCGCGGCCGGGCCATCAGGGCGTGGAAAGTTGGGGGATTTTGAGCAGGCGCTCCTTCAAGTCCCGAAGGTGGCGGCGGAATAGGGGTTCCTTGCTGCGGTTGTATAAAAGGTAGGCCGGATGAAAAAGGACCATGAATTGGATGCCGGGACGGTTTTCAAGGTTGAAGAATTTTCCGGCTTCCTGTTGCATGGAGAAATTAGTTTTGGAGGCGTCAAAGTACTTGAGGGCCGTCGCGCCCAAGAGGAGGACCACCGCGGGGCGGACCAAATCAAGCTGGCGGTTGAGAAAGGGCAAACACGCCTGCGCCTCCTCTTTTTTCGGCGCGCGGTTGCCCGGCGGGCGGCACTTGACCACGTTGATGATGAGAAAATCCGAGTTGGCGTCCAGGCCGGTTTCTTCCCGGACCAAGCGGTCCATCAACTGGCCCGCCCGGCCCACGAAGGCCAGGCCTTGGAGGTCCTCGTTTTCGCCCGGGCCTTCTCCCACCACCACGATGCGCGCGCCGGGATTTCCACGGTCGACGACGATATGGGTCCGGGAGCTCTTGAGGGCGCATTTTTGGCAAGCGGAGCCCGCCAGGCGCTTTTTGAACTCCGCGTAGCTGCCGGCGCCGAGAATGCGGTTATGAATATCGTCGAAGAGGTCGAATTGAGACATCGCCGGTATTTGCCGGCCGCTTGGGCGAATTCCCAACGGGGGGCTTAGACGCTTTGGCCGACTTTGAGCGAACTCTTGTATGCGTGGAATATCGGCGCCAGTCCCAGAAGGACGAAGACCAGCAAAGTCACCGCGTTGATGGCCGTGTAGTGGGAGGCGGCCAGCATTCCGTAAAGCATGGGGCCGGAGGAATAGGTGTTGATGCGGGAGGCCAATGCGGCGCGGCTTCTCAAGGCCGCGGCTTCCTCGCCCGCCGCTTGTCCGCTAAGCAGCTTTTTTTGCGCCGGCCAGATGATGAACCATACGTTGAACCACATCAGCGTCGCCAATGCCATGCCCATGAGAATCCAAATGGCGCGCTGCGTCATGCCGCTGGAGTCGGAAAAAAGGGCGCTGGGTCCAAAGCCCATGCCCGGCGTGTACATATAACCCATGGTGAACAGCAGCAGGCCCGACAAGAAGGTGATCATCGCGCCCCACCGGAACCACCACAGGGCGCGCGGCATCAGCTTCGGGTTGACGGCCTTTTTTGTCGCGTCATCCAGGGAGGCCTGCAGAGGGAGGTTGACGAAATTGAAAAAATACAGGTGCCCAATCCATAAGATGCCCGCGAACACGTGCAGCCAGCGCGCGAAAAGATTAAAGTTGCTGAAGAAATCCGTCAGTGCCATTGTTTTCCTCCCTCTATCGCGCCCTGCGGTTCCTCGCTTTCGCTCGGTCCTCGGGTCTGAGGACCGCTCGGCTACGAAGGGACCTCGCGGCGCTTTCCAAGGGGCTTGCGCCCCTATGGCGGCAGCAAACATTTTGCTGCCTGTTACCCCACAAAGATTGGCGGTCCGTACCGCCGTCTTTTTTGCCGGTTTTCTGAAGCTGTTGAAATATTATACATATTGGACAATCGCACACAATAGTTTCAATTTTGGTCCCGAAAGCTACCAGTTTTCCTCGGGGGCGGTTTCGGGTTTGATGGACAGCAGGTAATCCGCCACCGCTTCGATCTCATCGGGCCTTAAAATCTCGCCCCAGGCGGGCATGGCGAGCAGCGGGTCGGGCCCGGCGGGATCGGCTTTGGCCGGCTGGCGAACTCCCTTGGCGATTTTTTGGATCAGCTCTTTTTTGTCGTAGCCTTCGGCCACTCGCGTCAGCGCGGGGATGAGTCCGCCGGCCACGTTGTTGTTGAAGTAGCCGCCGCGGCCTTCGCGGCCGTGGCAAGTGGCGCAGCCGGTGCGGCCGTAGATGGCCCGGCCGCGGCGGATGGGATCGGCCTTGAGGTCTTTTGTATCCCAGGGAGGGCCGTCCTGCCTGTCCAGTTGGCCACGCAGAGAAGCCAGATAGGCGGCCAGAGCCTTCCGCGTCGGCTCGTTGAAGTGGAAATTGGGCATCACGGCGTCTTTTTGCCAGGCGGAGGGATCTTGAAGCCACCGATCCATAAACTCCGCGCTTTTCCTAAAGCCCACATAGGTCAAATCTGGCCCGACGGCACCGCCCGCTGCGCCGATGCGGTGGCATTGCCGGCAGTTGTAGGCGGCATAAGCGGCTTGGCCGCGCTGCTCCAAGAAAAGGGACTTCGGGCCGCAGGCGCAGACGGCCAGCGCCAGCAAGCCCGGCCCCCCGGCGCGCCATGCCCAATTTTTAACGGCGGCGGTCATTGTTGATTTCCTAAATTAAAAAGTGTCTAATGAAATTGACGGATGAGGCAATTATACATTAAGCGGCTTTGGAGGAAATAGCATGCGAAAAAAATTACTGGTTCTGGCGATTGTGTCGGCGATATTTGGGGCCGGCCCTTGGGCGAAGGCTCAGGAAGCTCCGCAAGGCGAGGAGGAGGCGGCCGAGGAGGCTCTCGAGGAGGCGCAGCCGGGCGACGGCGGCGCCCAGATGGAAGAGGAGTCTGAGCGCCCCGCGATGCCCCCGCAAGAGATGGAACGCATCCGAGAAAGGCTCAAAGACAACGCCCCCTCTAAATTCAACCGGGATGAAAAGCCCATGATGGGCATTCCCGAGGACGCCCGGGGCGAACTGCGGCGGGGCGTGGGCCCCGCGGAAATGCAGGGTCCGCAACTCCTGCCATTTCTTGATTTTTTGATGGACCATTCGGCGGCGATTGAGTTCGACGAGGGACAGGTGAAGGCGCTCAATGAGCTTAGACTCAAGCACCGGATTGCCTCCATCAAGCTTCGAGCGGATTTGGACACGGCGGCCCTGATGCTTAAAACGGCCATGGACCCCGGCGCCCCGAAATTTGACGAGGCCCGGACCCAGGCCAAGGAGCTGGCCTCGGCCTCCGAAAAGCTGCATCTTTTGTCCATCGACGGGTTTGAACGGGCGTTTGGGATCGTGACGGCCGCTCAACGCGAAAAACTAAAGCAGCTCCGGCCGAAAAAGAAGAAAAAACGCCCGATGGGCCGGCGCTAAGCCGCGCTGTTCACTGCTTTTTTATCAGCCCGGTGGAGCTGCCCTTCAACACCGCCCGGCCGTCCTGGTTGGTGATTGAAAAGGAGAAAGCGACCTTCAGATGTCTGGGCTTGGGGACCACGGAATCCACCGTCCCGCGGCAGGTGAGAGTGTCTCCCGAGTGCACCGGGCGGATGAAATCGAAGATCATCGAGTCGGCGATGAAGTTCAAATCGCCGCCGAGCTTGGTAGGCAACGTCGCCGTCAGCAGCCCGTGCGCCATCAACCGTCCGCGGGAGTCTTTTTGAAGGTGATGGCTTCCCTCGTCCCCGGATAACTTGGCGAATTCCAGCACGTCCTTTTCCGTGATGGCCCGGTTCCACTCCAATTGCCTTCCGGGCCGAAGGTCCGCGTTCGCCCCGCCGGCCGCCGGGAAAAAAGACCCCTCATTATTTATTTTATTAAGGAAACCGCGCGCCAAGGCCAGAAGCGCCAGCGCGAGGCCGAAGGTGCAGATCACGGTCGCGCCCGTGGGCGCGTCCAGCGCGTAAGAGCCCCACATGCCGATGAGGCTCGCCAGCGTTCCCATGCACCAGCCGATGGCCAGGCGGGGGCCGACTTTCCCAGAAAAAAGCATGGCGGTCACCGAAGGCACGATGAGATACGAAAAGACCAGAAGCACGCCCGCCACCGCGACCGAAGATGTGACCACGAAGCCGAAAGAGGCGTAGAACAGAAAATCCCAGAGGCGGACGTTGAATCCTTCCCGGGCCGCTCTCTCCGGATCGGTGGAGATGGTCAGAAACGGTTTTCTCCAAAGCCAATGCAGAAAACCGATCAGGGAATAAAGCACGGCCATTTTGGCCACGTCCTCCGGGCGCACGGCCAAGAGGTTTCCGACCAGAAGGTGCTTGATGTGCTCGGCGCCTTCCGGCAGGCGGTCCATGATGATGATGGCGGCCGCCGCGCTGACGGCATAGACGATGCCGATGACCGCCTCCTGCGGGATTTTTCTTTTTTGGGCCCGAGTGAGGGAGAAAAGCGCCGCGCCGATCAACGTGAAACCCAGGGAAAAAAAGTAGGCGCCACGGCCGTGCAGGTCAAATCCGGCCAAAAACGCGACCGTCGTTCCCAAGGCCGCCACCTGGGCCAGGGAAAGATCGACGAAGATGACCCCGCGCTCAACCACATGCAGCCCCAGATAGGCGTGGATGCCCGTGAGAACCAAGCAGGCCAGGGCGGGCCATAACAGAAGCTGCATCGCGTCCATCACAGGCTCCTCTTGCCGCTTTTGGCGGCGGATTCTGTAAGCAGCTCTAGGTTGTGATCGAAGAGATCAAAGTAGTTCTTTATTTCTTTTTTTGAGCCGACCGAGGGCGAAATGACGATCAGGACGGCTCCCGTATCCCGGGCGATTTTTTGCGGAAGCTTCGAGTCGAAGTAGGGTTCCACTAGAATCAACGGAATTTTTTCAGCGCGCATTTGGCGCATCAAGTTTTCCAAATGCGCGGGCGAGGGGGGAACCCCCGGCCTGATTTCGATGAAGTTGGCCACGCTCAGCCCGAAGCTTCTGGCGAAGTTGGGCCAGGAGTTGTGGTAGGTGACGACCGAAGTCCCTTTCAGTTCGGAAGCAAGCGCCTGCCATTCCTTTTGCTTTTGGTCCAGCTTGGCATTAAAGGCGGCGATGTTTTGCCGGTAGGCCGCCTCGTTATCAGGGTCCAGGGCGTAGAGTTTTTTGGCGATGTTCGCGGCGATGACGCGCCCGTTGGCCGGAGAGAGCCAATAATGCGGATTTCCGAAGGGATGGATGTCGCCCATCGAGCGGTCCACCGGACCGGACGAGATCTGAAGGATTTCGCAGCCTACGGAAGCGTCCAGAAAACCCGGGTTGCCGGGCAGTATCTTGGGATTTCTGGCGTTGGTCAGGAGCGCCGGCGCCCAGGCGACCTCGAGCTCCAAGCCGACCTGAATAAAAAGATCGGCCTTTTTCATTTTCAGCAGGTAGCTGGGTTTGGGTTCGACGAAATGGGGATCCTGGTAGCCCTTGGCGATGAAATCCACGGCCACGTGGTCCCTCCCTATCTCTTCCGCGAGCGCGGCGAGGTCCTGGGTCGTGGTCAGCACCCGCATTTTAGCCGGCAGCGCGGACGGCGCCCAGAGCAAACAGAAGGTCAACCACAAAGCTTTATTGATTTTCATAGCCGTCTCCTTGATTCTACTTAAAATGGATGCGCCCCGTGCGGGCCGATGTTGAACGTTACCTTGAGAAAGGCCTGGTTTTCCTTTTCGCCGCCCGCCCTCCTCCGGGTTTTGCCCTGAAGGCTGATGAGGCTGAACTCGGAGGGCGTGAAGGTCAAATAAAACAGGGCCCCGCGGTC
>JACQRQ010000288.1 GCA_016206405.1 Elusimicrobiota bacterium
ATCCCTGGGAGTGCGCCAGCATCGAGAGAAGCCGCGTCATTTTTATCGAAGAAATCCTAAACCCGAGTTGGGGGATGTCCTGCTCCAGGTAAGTGCGCAGAAACGCGGGCAGCCAATCTTCGGGAGAGGCCCGGGGCCGGCTCCAATGGAGCCGGGGGAAGGCGCCCTTGATCCACAACGGCTCTTGGCCGGCTTCCAGGATCGAGATGCCGCCCAGCTCCAAAAATCCCGTTCGTCCGGCCAGGGACTCCGAGATATTCTGGATGAGTTTCGGCGAAGCGGAACCCAGGAGGACGATCCGGCAGCTTTGCCGGCGGTCAACGTGGCCGCGCAGGAGAGGGAAATGGGCCGGCAGACGCTGCGCCTCATCGAGGATGATCTTCTTGGACTGCTCCAAAATGAGCTGTCCGTCGGTCTCCAAGCGCAGGAGCGCGGTCGGGTCTTCGAGGTCGAAGGCGTCAAATCCCGGCAGGGCCCAGCGCGCGAAGGTGGATTTTCCCGCTTGGCGCAGGCCCAAAAGGGTCACGATCGGGAACTGCCGCAAGAGGGACTCCAGCCTGGCCCGGGCGATCCTGGGGCGCACCATATATGTATTTTAGATTGTTATTTACTATTTTGCAAGGCCCCATCGCCGGGACCCGCGCGCGATGACGCGCCGCCTGGACGAAGAGCTCCCTAATTCAAGGACGTCAGGGGGCATCGCCTGCTTGTGGTGGGCCGGGGTCGGCCTTCAACATTTCCTGCAGTTTGTCGGAAGGCATAAATTCGAAGGTCCGTCCTGATTTTGAGATCGTGAGGAGATTCTTGTCCGCCAGGATGAAGAGGTCGTTTCTTGCCGTCTGGTAGGAGACCTGATGGGTTTGCCGGTGGCCGTAGATGGTGTAACTCCGGCCGGGCTTCTTCAGGGCGTCGAGTAAAAGTTCTCGTTGTCTGCCGTTGAGCCCCCGGACGCCGCGCAGCAGCGCGGCCGACTGCCGGATCTCGGCCTGCTTGTGGGCGATGTACTTCTGGACCTCGTCGATAGCCAGATGTATCGCCTGGAGGTTGAACATGATGAAGTAAGTCGCGTCGTGAAGACCTCGCTCAGAATAGAGATAGGCCCGCGTGTACTGCCCTGCCGCCCGCAGCACCATGCGCGAGAGGGAAACATACTCGAATATCCAGTAACCCTTCCTCAGCAGGTACCAGTAGAAAACCGCGCGCGCGACGCGGCCGTTGCCGTCTACGTAGGGATGGTCGTAGCCGATCCAGAAATGCAGGAGGATAGCCTTGATGACGGGATGGATGAACGGGCCGGGCCGGGAGTCATTGGCGTACTCTAGGAACTTCCCAATCCTCTCGGGAAGCTCTGACCCCTTCGGCGGGCGGTGAAGGATGTTCTGGTCGGCATCATAGACATGGACATCGTCGTCTTCGGGACTCCGCCGAAGCCGCCCGGCCGCGGCGGGATCATCGAGCGTCTCTTCAGTCAAGATACCGTGGATCTCATTGAGGATATCAAGGGTCAAGGGTGAATCCTTGAGCGCCCTCAGCCGCCCAATGGCGCGGTAGTTGTTCAGTATCATCTTTTCGGACTTGTCTGCGGGCGCGCGCCCGGCGCGGAGCATCTCCTTCGCCACGCGCCGCGTGGTCGCGGCACCCTCGATCTGGCTTGAGGCGATGGCTTCTTCCATTAAGGAGCTTACGATGTAGCGGTCCCGCGCCTGGGGCGAAGGTGTTCCCTCATCCATGAGCAATTGTCCAGGAGCGTTTCGATCGATGCGGTAAAGCCGCTCCTGAACCGGGTCCGGGAGCCAATAGGAGAAGGGCTTTCCCGACGTGTCCAAGAGGGGAATGAATTTTCGTTCCCACATTGCGGCCCATTCTCTGAATGCCCAGGCCAGTTCCGGGGTGACGCCCTCGGGCATAGGCCAGTACTTGAGCTTATCCCAATACGGATAGTGCGTTATGATTTTGCGCAGCAGAACTTGAACTTTTGTGTTGGCCATCAACATAAGAAAAGTGGGAGTGTCTTTGGATATGATGGCACTAATATCAGGTGGTTCTTCTGGTATTTTCATTACTTTATCCTAATGTATCCTAATTTATTATTAATTAGGATAACATGAATTTGGCCACATGTCAATATCCTAATTTTAAACTAATTAGTATATGTTAGTATTGGTCCGCACAAAATGGGTTCTTGTGACTATGCCAAAAGTCCTGTCGCAACGCAAAACCTGCCCCAAGGTTTCTTATTCCTTAATTTCTCAGGGGGGTGACGCCGGGATTCGCCCGTCAGCCCCCGTAGTGGAAGGGAGGCTCCGGCGGTACGCCGGAGGGGAACCACGGGACGGTTCCCCACGGGGCCCGGGGGCCGAGGGCAAACCCGGCGGCAGGCCCCCCGAATTAGGAATCCGTGGATTAGTTTTTGGTTCGTGATTTACGAAGCAAGCCGGCGGACCATAGGGCGGCGGCGGCGGCTAGGCCGGGGAGCATGGGCTCTACGCCGCCGAAGAGGGGGGGGTGTAAGAAGGCCGCCAGGGAGAAGCACCAGCCGCATGCGGACGCTGCCAGAGCCATGTTTCCTGACACCCGCCAGGCCGGAAAATAGCAGCCGACGACGGGAAATAAAAGCCCCGGAATCACCGTGCTGCCTATCGTGTACCACAGTTCCACCACCGATGGCATCATGAGCGCCATCAGGCA
>JACQRQ010000289.1 GCA_016206405.1 Elusimicrobiota bacterium
GTCCCCGGCTCTCGTTGATTTTCCGTTCCAGTTGGAGGGCAAAGAGGTGCTGCTGTGCTGGGAGCGCGGCGAGAAGAAACTGCAGTATTACCACGGCTTTGAGGAAGGCTACTTGGGCAGGAAGCCCCTTCCGCACCACCTCATCGAGCACTGATCGCTCGACCACTTTATCACTCTATCACTTTACCACTCTACCACTGTACCACTCATTCACTCACCACTTTACCACTACTCAATAACTTCCAGCAGCGCGAAATTTAAATATTGGGTTTCCGGCATGGCCAACAGCACCGGATGATCCCGGGCTTGCGAGCGCAGCGCCACAAGCTGCGCCGTCTTCCCCGCGCGCATCGCCGCTTCCCGCAGCATCTCCGCGAACATCCCCCGCGGCAGATGGTGCGAGCAGGAGGCCGTGGCCAGCAGCCCCCCAGTCTTCAGGCCGGAAAGCGCCATGGTGTTGAGGCGGGAGTAAAGCCGCAGCGCCGGAGCCAAAGACTTTTTGGTCGGCGCCAGATTGGGAGGGTCCAAAACAACCATATCCGGATTGAACGGCAGTTCGCCCCGGCTGAAAGCCTCCAGCATCCCGGCGGCATCCTCCTTTTGAATGGCCACTTTGTCCTGAAAACCGTTGAGCTTCGCGTTGTGCTTGGCCAACTCGACCGCCTTGGCGGAACTGTCCGCCCCCAAAACCTCCTTGGCCCCCGCAAGAACGGCGTTTAAGGCGAAGCTTCCAACGTAGCAATAGAGGTCCAGAACCCTTCTTCCCTTGAAATAGGGCCGGAGAAATTTGCGGTTATCCCTCTGATCAAAAAAATATCCCGTCTTCTGCCCCTTCTGCGGGCACACGGCCAGGCGGATTCCCTCCTCCTCAAACTCAACGGTCTCGGGAACCTCGCCGCTTAAAATCCGGACCTCCAGCGGCAAACCTTCCAGCCGCCGTGATTCCACGTCGTTTTTAAGAAGTATGCCTTGGGGCTTGAGCAAAGCTCCCAGGGCCTGCTCGATGAACCCGAGGCAGCGTTCCATGCCGGCCGAAAGAACCTGAAGGACCAAGATGGAATCATATCGATCGATGACCAGCCCGGGAAGCCCGTCGGATTCTCCGAAGCACAGCCGGAAGGACCGGCTTCCGGGATAATGCCGGCCGCGCCGCGCGAGGGCATCGGAAATCTTGCGCTCGAACCATTCGCGTCCGATGACGGCGCGGGGGTCCTTGTCCAGCAGCCGGAAGGCGATCAAGCTGTGCGGATGATAAAATCCGATTCCAAGCGGCTTGCCCTCGGAGCTCCGCAGCTCCGCCACGCAGCCGGGATCTCCCGGCTGCTCCACCCTTTCGATTTCATTGGAAAAAGCCCAGAGGTGTCCCTGAGAAATTCTTTTATCTTCCCGCTTTTTCAAAACGACGAGCGCGCTCATCGCAATCTGGCCTCCACCCTGTCGCCGACGCGCACGCGCCGGCGGCCCGCGAAGCTCGCGTTTCGAAGCGCCAATTCAATAAAGCCGGAGGAGCCGACCACCGCCGCCGGCCGCCCCGCAGGCGCCGCCGCATAAGCCGCCGCAAGCCTCCCCACGGCCTTGCCCCGGCAATAAAACACCCGCCGGGGGACGTCCTCGGCGAAGCCGAGGTTGGTCACCGCGTTGCCGAAGCGGTCGACGGCGATGACCTCGCCCAAAATCTTTTTGCCCCGCCGCGAGATTGCGGGAAAAGCCAGGCGCTCCCAGCGGCGCGCCGGCGGCCCCAAGCGCTCGGGCCGCGCGCCCTGAAGCAACGCGCCGGCTACGGGCGCGAACACGTCCCGCCCTTGGAAAGTGGAGCCCACCGCGGGCAAAAATAATTTTGAGTTTGTGACCTCGCGCGCCTCCACGAACTTTTCCACCCGCTCCACCCAACTTAGAATGCCGTTATCCGGCCCCAAAAATTGATGCCGCTTCGTCCGCGCCCACAAAACGCGCCGGCCCGTGCCGACGCCGGGATCAACTACCGCCACAAAAAGGGTCCGGGGCTCAAAATAGGAGACGCTTGTCATCAAGTCGTACGCGGCTGCGGCGACGTCTTGAGGCGGCACCCCATGGCACAAATCCACGATGCGGGCGGCCGGGCACTTCGACAATATCACGCCCTTCATGACGCCGACGTAGGGATCGCGGGCGCCGAAATCGGTCAGCAAGGCCGCCAGCGAGGGCTTCACCCTACCCCCCCTCGTCGCATGATCGCCTCGGCGCGGCGTCCGGCCGCTTCGGCCTCAAAGCACCGGGCCAGATCGCGGCCGGAAAGCCGGCGGCGGACGGAAGGGTCACGCCTTAAAACCTCGCTGAAATGGGCCTGCCCGCTCCAGCAGCGCATGGCGTTTTTCTGCACCACGCCGTAGGCCGACTTGCGGTCCATACCCGCGTCGATCAACGCCAAAAGCACCCGCTCCGAAAACGCCAGCCCCCGCAGGGCGTGGAGATTCTGCCGCATGCGTCCGGCGTCGACGCGCAGTCCGGACAATATCTGCCGAAAGCGCGCGAGCATGAAATCCAGAAGCAGGAAGACGTCGGGAAAGATCACTCGCTCCACGGAGGAGTGGCTCATGTCCCTTTCATGCCAGAGGCTGCCGTTTTGCAGCGCCGCCGACAACTGCGCCTTGGCTAAACGCGCCAAACCGCAAATATTCTCGCACAAGACCGGGTTTCTCTTGTGCGGCATCGCGCTGGAACCCTTTTGTCCGGGGTGAAAGGCCTCTTCCACCTCCAAGACCTCGGTTCGCTGCAGATGCCGGATCTCGGTGGCAAAGCGCTCCAGCGCCATCGCTGAAAGCGCGAGCGCCGCCATGCAGTCGGCGTGGCGGTCGCGGGGAATGACCTGGGTCGCCACCGGCTCGGGCTTGAGTCCCAGCCGGCGCAAAGCCCTTGTTTCCTCGGCCGGCCCCAAAGCGCCGAAGAGGCCCACGGCTCCGGAAAATTTTCCGTAGCCCATTTCCTCCGCGGCGCGCTTAAGGCGGGCAATGTTGCGCAACGCCTCCGCGTGCCAGCCGGCCATCTTCAGGCCGAAAGTGATGGGCTCGGCGTGCACGCCGTGGGTTCGGCCCGCCATCCACGCGCCGCGATGCCTGCGCGACAAACGCCTGATTTCCGCCGCGACAGCTTTCCAATCGGAAATCAAAAGCCCCAAGGCCTCCAGCGTCTGGAGCGCCAACGCGTTGTCCAAGATGTCCTGGGAGGTCAGGCCGTAGTGCAGAAACCTGGCGGCGTTCTTATCCCTGACGCTCTCTTGAAGGATTTCCAAAAAAGCGACCGTTTCATGGCGGGTGCGCGCCTCGCGCCGCTGCACCTTCCGGACGGTGACCCGGCGCGCAAGCGCCTCCGCTGAGACCGGCGCGGCGATCTTAAATCCCTTGGCGCGGGCCGTCACCGCCAGCCACGCGAGCTCCACCTCGATCATTTTTCGGATGCGGCTTTCCGGCGACCAAATCCGCCGCATTTCCTGGAGGCTGTATCGTTCAATCATTCTTTCTGCGCCCCTTCTCCGTTCCCCCACTCTACCACTCTATCACTCTACCACTCTATCACTTTACCACTTCCCCTATGCCCCTTCCCCTCTCTCCCATTACGCCGTCTCCTCCCCCTGGCGGATCGGAAGGGGAAATCCAAGCCCGTCCTCCGCCGGAGTCAGTTGCGCTTTAAACCTTTCAAACTGCCAGGCTGAGAGCAAGCACGCCGCGCCGGCGATGACCCAAAGTCCCCCGGGCCAGCGCGGGCCCAACGCCTCCAAGGCCAACCCGCCCAAGAGCGGCCCGGCGGCTCCGCCGACCTGCTGCGCCAAACCGGCGGCGCCCAGATAACGCCCCCTCTCGTGCGGCGGCGACATATTGGCCACCAAAGCGGTCTGGCTGGGCGCGACCAGAATCTCCCCAAAGGTGTAGACGCTGACGGCCGCCGCCAACCACCCGAAAGTATGAGCCAAAGATATCATGCCAAACCCGACGGCCAGTATCAAGCAGCCGATTCCCATCAACCCCGTCAAGCGGAATTTTATAAGCTTTTGCGTCGCCCAGTATTGAAGGCACACGACCCACAAACCGTTGATTGAAAAAAGTATTCCCACTTGGAATTCGGAAAGGCCCACAAACCGTACGCAATGCACCGAAAAAGTGACGATGATTTGAGCCATCGCCGCGGAGAGCAGCGCCAGGTGCAGGCAGCATCGAAAAAGCCTCTCATCCGCCAAAATGGCTCCAAGCCGCGGCGTATGGGCGCCCGCCGCCTGGGTTCGGGCCGCCGACGGCGGCGTTTCCTCCAGCCAGCCGTATAAGAGCGCCCCGCACAACAACGTCAGGGCCGAAGTCGCCAGAAACGCCGCGGCATAGGAGTGGGACGCCAATATCCCTCCCAAAGCGGGGCCCACCGCCCAGCCGAGGTTCGCGGCGACCCTGAGAAAACTGTAGGCCGACGACCTTTCGTGGGACTTGTAAATATCCGAAACCCAGGCCATCGACGCCGGCTCAAAAAAACTTCCCACAAAGCTGTGCAAAATATGCGAGCCGACGATCGGCATGAGGGGCGCGCGCTCAAAAATCAGCCAAGCGGACCCGAAGATCAAGATGCCGCGGCCGAACAGGGCGCAGACCATGACCCGCTTGCGTCCGTATGCATCGGCCAGACGGCCTCCCCAAAGCTGTCCCAAGGCGCGGCCCAGCATATTGACCGCCACAAAAACGCCGATCCAGCCCATGGAGATTCCGCGCTCGTGGTTTAAATACAGGGCCAGGAAAGGAAATGAAAGCGCGAAGCCGGCGACGAGAACGGCGCGGCA
>JACQRQ010000298.1 GCA_016206405.1 Elusimicrobiota bacterium
AGTGATAGAGTGGTATAGTGTAAAGTCCGAGGGGAAAACCTCAAACTGGCTTGCCACTATACCACTGCCTATCACCGGTCCGGATCCAAACTTACAGAGACTTCGCCGCTTTTATCGCGGTCAGTGCCCTTGCTCCGAGGTCGTCGCTTCGGAGCCGGCCGTGGGCATGGGCTTTAAGCCCAAGTTCAGCGCGATCAGCAGACAAATGACCAGGGCAAAAAAACCCAAGCCTTCGATCAAAGCCGCAGGAATAATCATGGACGTGCGCAAATTTCCCGCCGCTTCGGGCTGCCTCGCCGTGCCTTCCAGCGCCGCGCTCGCCAAGCGTGAGATGCCGTAAGCGGCGCCCGTCAAGCTGATCGCCGCGCCGAGTCCGGCCGCCAAGTACCCCATGCCCAAGTACGTCAAGTCGCTCATATTGCCTCCTTATCAATGCTGCGGATGAACCGCCGCGCCCACAAAAAGCGCGGTCAAGAACGTGAAAATATACGCCTGAAGAAACGCGACGAAAATTTCAAGCATCAGAACAAACAGGACCAAAACGATGGAAAAGGGCGCGGTAACGCCGATGCCGATCCAGGGATTGAGCTTGCCGAAAATCAAAATCAGCGCGAAAAAAGCCAGCATGACGATATGTCCCGCGATCATATTCATGAAAAGACGAATGCATAGGGCGAAGGACTTCGTCATAAATCCGATGAACTCCACAAAATACATCGGCGGAATGAGCCAGAGCGGCAGCCCGGCGGGAACGATGCTGTGCAGGTAATGCCCCAGTCCCTGCTCCCGCACTCCCGCGATATGGATCATGCAGAACGTCGTCGCCGCCAGGGCCAAGGTCACCGAGATATTGCCGGTGGCGGTGGCGCTCATGGGAATGAGGCCCAAGAGATTGCAGAATAAAATGAAAAAAAACAGCGTGCAAAAGTAATGCAGGTACGCCCAGCCCTCAGGCCCAAGGCTCGGCAGCACGACTTCGTCCTTGAGATAGACGACGACGGACTCCAAAGCGCCGCGGACCACCAACCCCGCCGAACCCTGCCTTTTCGCCAGCCAGCCGGTCAAAACCAGCAAGGCCGCCGCGATCCACATGACCACCAAGTGCTTGCTGAAAGGCAGGTCCAAAATGCCGAATGCGGGCAAGCGGAAGTAAACGTGATCCAGAATATGATGTTCTAAAACCTCTTTAAAATCCATCGTTTTTATGTCCTGCCCGCTCAAAACCCTGCCGGTAAGCGATGAGCACCTCTAAAATCAAAAACAACAATTGCGCCGCGCACAGCGCCAAGAGCGCCGGTATCGGCGGCATCGTCGCGGCGCGATAAAGCCACCACGCGAAACCAAAAAGCGCCGCCAGCCGGCCCAGCACGCCGCACACCCACGCGCCGTAAAATATCTTATCCGTTTTGGACGCCGCCCACCACATTCCTGAAAGGCTCGCCGCGGCGCTCAAAGATCCGACGGAAAAACCCACGGCGAGACTCTTGGCGAAATCAGTCATCTTTGAGGAAAGGCGCCAGGAATTGATACAGCCCCACGAACAACCCCGCAGCGGAGCCCGCCAGCAAAAGCCAAGGAGTGGACTTGAACCTGCGGTCCAACCACCAGCCGACTAAAAAACCCGTGAGCACCGAGGCCGCCAACTGCGTGCCGGCATAAACATGCGCCAACGGGCTTTTAACCGGTTTCGGACCTTTCACCCAATTGGGCCATGATATCAATTCCGGATTTAACGGTCAAGGAAATGGCCGCTCGCAAAAATTTGCGGCCAATCCTGCACTTTATACGGCGGTCCAGGGCCTGTCGCCGTAGGGCCCCATCAAGTCTGCGGCCGGCCCAGCGACTGGCGCGCTGGTTCCTCCTCGACTCGATCCAACCCCACGACGCCACCCGGACCGCCTTAAAAGGGAGGAGGATGGGCCAACCTCAATTTTTGCTGCGCTTAGGATGAAAAAAACAACCACCTGCTGTTGCAACTGGAATTCTTCTTCACCGTTCTTCAGCGAGTAAAGCCAGCGCGCCAAAGGGTTCTCAAGCGAGATCAGCCCTACGTAATGTGACCACGGAAGGAGAAATGCGCCCAAAAGGGATTTTGCAGACACCGTCTGCAGAATCTCGGATTTTCCAGACAGTGTCTGGACTATTGCTCCGGACGATTGGCCAGACAGCGTCTGGCTTTTCGCCCGCGCCTCTAATTGCGCAGACGGTGTCTGCGCAATCTCCCATCCCAGACAACATATCCTGAATCACGGCTAAAAATGTGTCGAATCGACAGCGTCCCGACGGAAGGCTTCGGCAGTGAATTTGCAAATCTGTTCAGATTAGCGGCTTGACCC
>JACQRQ010000299.1 GCA_016206405.1 Elusimicrobiota bacterium
ATATATAAGAACGAAAACGCAAGAGGCCCACTAGGGCGAATGCGAATTTGCTCGGTGCGAGTATCAGGAAGGGTTATCGACGGCAGGAAACAGACGGCTACTGCTTACTTACGGAATTACTGTCCGTTAAGCAAGGAGCGTTTTTGTTCCGGGCTCAAAAAGCTGGCCTCAAGGGCGTTGCGGGTCAGCGCGGCGACTTCGGCGCGGGTCAAGCCCAGAGCCGTCTGCGCCTGGAGCATGTTTTCGGTGATGTATCCGCCGAAATAGGCGGGATCGTCTGAATTGACCGTGGCGCAGAGTCCGGCTTCGAGAAGCCTTTTTAAATTATGGTCCTTGAGCGATTGGAAGGCGCGCAGCTTGACGTTGGAAAGCGGGCAGACCGTCAGTGGAATTCTGTCTTTGACCAGCCTTTGGACGAGCGCCGGGTCTTCCAGGCATCGGACGCCGTGGTCCACCCGCGAGACTCCCAGCACGTCGAGGGCCTGCCAAATGTACTCCGGCGGCCCTTCCTCTCCGGCGTGGGCCACGGCGAGGAACCCTTCCGCCCGGGCTTGGCGGAAAACTTCGGCGAATTTTTTCGGAGGATGGCCCATTTCGGAGGAATCCAGCCCAACCGCGGCGATCCACTTCTTAAAAGGCAGGCTTCGGCCCAGGGTTTCCATCGCCGAGGCCGCGCTCAAATGGCGCAGAAAACACATGATGAGCTTGGCGGAAATCCCCAGTTTGGCCGGGGCGTCCTCCAGGGCGCGCCGCATTCCGGTGATGACGGTCTCAAAGCTCACTCCGCGCTCCGTATGCGCCTGCGGGTCAAAAAATATCTCCGCATGCCGGACGTTTTCTTTGGCGGCGCGCTCCAGGTAGGCCCAGGTCAGGTCGAAAAAGTCCCGCTCCTCGATGAGGACGCCGGCGCCCTCGTAGTAGATGTCCAGGAAAGACTGCAGGTCCTTGAAGCGGTACGCTTTTCGGATTTCTTCGATGTTTTTAAAACGGAGCTGGACCTTATTGCGCCGGGCGAGCGCGAACATGAGCTCCGGTTCCAGGGTGCCCTCGATGTGAAGGTGGAGCTCCGCCTTCGGCATTTTTCGGATGAAGCTTTCCATTTCGGAGGGGCCCATGGCGCTAGCTCCCATGGCCTTGCCCGATGGCGACCAGCGCCGCGGAGACCGCGGCCAGCGCGTAAAGCATGGGTGGAATTTCCTTCCTGCGGCCCGCGGCGGCATAAAGGCCCACGTGGGAAATAAATCCCCACAGGATTCCCTGCGTGATGGAAAAAGTGAGCGGAATCAGTATCATGGTCAAAAAAGCCGGCAGGGAGTCTTCCGGGCGGGCCAGAGAGATTTGGGAGACGCTTTTAAACATCAGGGCGCCGACCAGTATCAAGACCGGCGCCGTGGCGTAGGCGGGCACCATCGAGGCCAGAGGAGCCAGGAAAAAGCAGGGCAGGAAGCATACGGCCGTGAAGACGGAGGTCCAGCCTGTCCTCCCGCCGCTTTCGATGCCGGCCGCGCTTTCGATGTAGGCCGTTCCGGAGGAGGTTCCGGCCAGGCCGGCGCCGAGCGTCGCCAGAGCGTCCACGATGAGCCCTTCCCTCAAGTTGCGGGGCTGGCCGCTTTCATCCAGCATGCCGGTCGCTTGCGCCACGCCGATGAAGGTCGAAATGGAGTCGAAAAGATCGGTGAAAAAAACCGAGATGATGGCGGGCCAGAGAGCGAGTTTCAGGGCGCCCACAACGTCCAATTTCAGAAAAACGCTGCCGAAATCGGGAGAGCTTATTATTTTGTCGGGGGCTTGAACGAGGCCGCTCAGCCAGGCGGCCGCCGTGACGGCGAATATGCCGATTAAAAAGGCCAAAGGGTTCTTTTTGCTGAAGAGCATGGTCATGAGCGCCAAGCCCGCCAGCGCCAGGAGCCCGCGGGCGTCCAGAGAGCCTATTTTAACGAAAGTGACCGGATCGCTCGCGACCATGCCCATATTTTTCAAGCCGATGAAGGCCAGAAAAATGCCGATGCCGGCCGCCGTCGCCGTGCGGAGCCCGGCGGGAATCGCCTTGGCGATCATCTCCCGGATGGGAATGACGCTGATGACCAAAAACAGGACCCCCGCCCAAAAAACGATTCCCAAAGCCGCGGGCCAGGGTACTCCCTGCCCGAGAACGATGGTATAGGTGAAGAAGGCGTTGATTCCCATGCCGGGCGCGACCGCGAAGGGCAGGCCGGCGTAAAGCCCCATCAGGAGAGTCATCACAAAGCACAAGAGGACGGTCGCCGTCAGCGCCCCGCTGAAGGGCAAGCCGGTTCCTTCCGCGGCCAAAATCGAGGGATTGACGACGATGATGTAGGCCATCGTGAAAAAGGTCGTCACTCCGGCGAAGGCTTCAGTGCGAAGGTCTTTGGCGCTCAGCGCGGGCAGCATGGGGATTTGTCGCGGCGTTTAGGATGATGGCTTATAAGGTACCAAACAAAGGCTTGCGGTTCAAACCGGTTTGGACGGGCCTGGCCGGAGGCGGGGGGTGTGGTATAATATCATGAGAACTTCAGGAGGACCGGCGCTCGGGTCCGCCTCAGCGGCGGATCAGGAAAGTCCGGACTGCCGGCCGCGCCTTCGGGCGCGGCAAAGGTTGGAGGTAACGCCTCCCGTCCGCAAGGATAGAGTTGCGAACAGCAGACGGCGCCCGCAGCGATGCGGGAGCTCTCCGGCAACGGAGAATCTCTGCGGCGACGCAGAGGGTGAAACGGCTAAAGACTGACCCGGCAGCAAGTCCAAGATGGGGGAAACCTCAGGTGGGACGCTTGAGCCCGGCGGCGACGCCGGGCCCAGAGAAATGAGACGCCGAAATTACAGAATCCGGCTTACGGCCTCCTGCAGTTCTTTTTTTCCAACCTATGAAATGCCCGCTCAGGCTTGCGGCGGGGGTGGGTTTTTGCGGGAGATGACGCTCATGGCCGTCGTTATCATCGCCGCCACATCCGCCACGTTGGCAGGAATGATGACGGTGTTGCCTTTTCGGGCCAATTCGCCAAATTGGGTGATATATTGCTCGGCTACCCGAAGCTGCACCGCTTCGCCTCCGCCTTCCATCCGGATGGATTCCGCGACGCGCCGAATTCCTTCAGCGGTGGCGGCGGCGATGGCCAGAATCGCGGAAGCGGAACCGTCCGCCTCGTTGATTTGCCGCTGCTTGGTGGCTTCGGATTCCTTGATCACCTGCTGCTTATGGCCTTCCGCGACGTTGATGGCGGCGTCGCGCTCCCCTTCGGAGGTCAAAATGACGGCCCGTTTTTCCCGTTCCGCCCGCATTTGCTTTTCCATGGCGGCCAGGACGTCTTTGGG
>JACQRQ010000020.1 GCA_016206405.1 Elusimicrobiota bacterium
GCCTTCCTGAGCGTCGCGGCGGGGGCCTTCGGCGCGCACGCCCTGCAGGACCGCCTGACGCCGGAAATGCTGAGGGTTTTTGAAACCGCGGCGCGCTACCAGATGTACCATGCTCTGGCCTTGCTCGCGGTCGCCTGGGCACAGTCGGAATTTCCCCATCCCTGCGTCGCCTCGGCCGGCTGGCTGTTTATGGCCGGGACCATTCTCTTTTCAGGCAGCCTTTATGCCTTGTCTTTGTCCGGCGCACGCTGGTGGGGCGCGCTCACGCCCATCGGCGGCCTTTTGTTCCTCGCCGGATGGTGCTGCCTGATGGCCGGCGCATGGAGGCTGTAGGCCCGCCGGCGCCGATGACATTCTCCAAGATTTTTTTGCGCGTCAACTTCGTCCTGGCGGCGGCGCTGACCCTTTTCCCCACCGAAAGCCCCGACATTTATTGGCATCTGAACGCGGCCCGGACCCTATGGCAAACGGGACAAATTCCGCGCGCCGATTCGTTTTCCTATACCTTATATGGGCAGCCTTGGATGAATTTTGAATGGCTGGCGCAGGCGTTATACTACCCTGTTTACTCGCTGGCGGGCATGCGGGGCCTGCTTTTTCTCAAAACCGCGACTTTCGCGTTGGTCTACTGGATTTTTCTCAAGATTCTCGACCTAGTCATCGCGGGCGCCCAAAAAGGCGGCGGGGACGTCCGCGCGCAGAGCGGAGAGAATTCGGGCGCCGCGGCGGCGATCAAAGGCTTCGCCCTCGCCGGCCTTGGCGCCGCCCTTTTTCCCAATATGGATATTCGCCCCGAAAACTTTTCCCTGCTGTTTTTTACCGGGCTTCTTTGGTTCCTGGAGTCGGCGCGCCTTTCGAATAATCCAAAGGCCTTTCCTTTGCGCCTCTGCCTGCCGCTGGTTTTTCTCGCCTTCGCCGCTTGGGCCAACCTTCACGCCGGATTCGCCTTTGGCCTCCTTTTTCTGGGATTTTACGCCGCCGCAGCCGTGGGGGATGGTTTAGACCGCGCCGTCACGCTGTTGCTTTTCTGCGCCCTCGCGGCGGCCGTTTTGGGCACCGTGGTCAATCCTTACGGGATCAAGATTTACAAGGTGTTGTGGGAACACCAGACAGCCCTGGGAGAGCTCCAGAAACACATCGTGGAATGGCGTCCGGCCAGCCTCAGAAATCCGGCCCAATGGCCCTATTTCGCCGCGATGCTTGCGAGCGCCGCCATGCTTCTGCTGAAATCATTCCCGCGCAGACGCCTGCCTTGGAGCCATATTCTGGGCCTCTTGTTTCTGGGATGGGCCTCCGCTTCGCATTCCAGGCACACCGCTTTTTTTTGCCTGACGGCGCTGGTCTGCCTCTGCCGCGCGATTTTTCCATGGCTTCAAGCCCGATGGCCCCAACCGCTGCCCTCATCGCGCCGGAAATGGGCGGCCGCCGGCGTCATTTATCTCGCCGTCCTAGGCCAATACGGGCATATTTGGACGCGCGGAGTTCGTCCGGGTCTGGGTCCGCGGGAGCATTTCCTGGCCGGGCTTTGCGGCTTTCTCAAAAAAGAAGCCGCGCCGCTCAAGAATTTAAGGATGTTCAATCCTTGGTCTTGGGGAGGCTACATCGGTTTTGAGCTTTATCCCGATTACCGGGTGATGCTGGACGGCAGATACATTTTCCACCGTTTCTTGGAGGAGACCCAATCGGCTCCGGCAAGCCCGGCGCTTTGGAAGGCGATGCTCGACGGCGGAAAAATAGACCTCGTCTTGGCCGAAAAAAACGAGGAGACATTCGTGATGGCGAAAGGGGGCACAACGCTGAAGCGGCCGGTCTATCTGCTCTACCTTCCGAAAGAAGAATGGGCTCTCGTTTATTGGGACAGCCACGCCATGGCCTGGGTCCGCCGCAAGCCTCTGGACTCCGCCGCGGCGCCCCCCAAGGGCTGGATAGAGGCGCATGAGTACCGCTGGCTCCGACCCGGGGACTTTGAGGCGGCCGAGAGGATGGTTCTCGATGGAGAAATTTCAATGAAAGAGCTTCTGTTGGAAATGCGCCGGTTACTGGCCGAAAACGCGGATGAGGCCACGCGAGCTTCCGTCGAACAGTTCTCAACGCACCGTCGCAGCAAAAGGCAACCTATTTAAACTTTCTTTTTAGCGCGGGGAGGACCTGGGCGGGCACATGCGCGCTCAAATCTCCCCCCATGCTGGCGATTTCGCGGACCATGGTCGAGGAGGTGTAGACGTAGCGCTCCTCCGGCATCAGGAAAACGGTTTCCATGCGCGGCCAGAGGCTGCGGTTCATGGAGGCCATTTGGAACTCGTACTCCAAATCCGACACCGCCCTCAGGCCTCTCAAAACCACGAACGCTTTTTTCGCCCGCAGATAATCCACCAGCAGTCCGGAAAAAGAATCGACCTCCACCTGGGGAAAAGGCTTGAGGACGGCGCGCAGCAGCCCCACGCGCTCCCGCAGCGAAAAAGCGTATTTCTTCCGGCTGTTGTTGAGCGCGGAAACGACCACCTTGTCAAAGAGGCTGCAGGCCCGGCGGATCAAATCCACATGGCCGTTGGTGATCGGGTCAAAACTTCCCGGATAAATGACGGTTCTAGGCATAAAACCTCCACATTGACTCAGCTATTGCTTGCCAGGCCTAAGGGCTTGTGAAACAATAATATAGACAATTTGCCATGGCGATATTGGAGCGAGACAAGGATCGAAGAGCGAGCATACCCGCAGTGGTATGTGAGCGATGAGAGACGAAGTCGCAGCCCAATAGCGC
>JACQRQ010000297.1 GCA_016206405.1 Elusimicrobiota bacterium
CCTCCCATGGAATTATCCGGCGGCATCGAGGAACGATCCGGGTCGAAAGCAAAGCCGGGGCCGGCGCCGCTTTTATCGTGGACCTGCCGGCCGGCCCTGAGCCGCCGGAGAATTTGCCGCGGCCGCGGGCCCAAGCCGCCGAGGGGCGCGCGCGATGAACGCTCTCGGCCGTATCCTGATCGTAGACGACGAACCCGCCATCCTCAGGGCTTGCGAGAGGACTCTGAGCCAAATGGGATATGACGTCAAAAGCGCGGCCGGCGGCCGCGAAGCTTTGCGGCAGATGGCGGCGCAAAACTTCGATTTCGTCCTGACGGATCTTGCCATGCCCGAGCCCGCCGACGGCGAAAAATTGACCAAGGAAATCGCGCGGAAATGGCCCTCGACGGACGTGGTCGTGATGACCGGCTATCCGGCCCTGGAGACGGCCATCCCCGTTCTCAAAAACGGCGCCCGGGACTATTTGGTCAAACCCATCCGCCCGGAGATTCTGCGGTCCGTGGTCTCCCGCTGCTTTGAAAAACGCCGTCTGTTGGGCGAATTAGGCGGCGCCGGGAACCTGCTCCGGAAGTTGGAGGCGTCGCGCGCCGAACTCGAAAAAGTGGAACGGCTTCAAAAAGAAGCCCTTTCCAGCATCGGACGCGAGCTGACGGGCCCCGTCAGCGCCGGCCTGCAGACTCTGGAGTCTCTCTCGCAACTGCGTCCCAGCCTTAGAAAAATCAAGCTCTACAAGCTGGCCAGGATCCGCCTTGTCGAGCTCCAGGAGCTCATCGAAAACCTGCTTTTATTCGCCGGCAACCGCCGGCTGCGGCCGGATCAAAAATCGAAAATAGGAGACGAATTCAATGAAAATAGTCCAAGCGCAATGGAATAAGACCTCCGGATGGAATCCGGCTCTCGATGGGCTCGGGCTCGACTCGGCGCACGTGGCGTTTATTTTCGCGGGCGGAGATTCATTCTCGGATTCCGGCCGGCTCGCCGAACTGCGCAAGGCCTTTCCCGCGGCCCAGTTGTTCGGCTGCTCGACGGCCGGGGAAATCTGCGGAACCCGGGTGCTCGACGATTCGATCGTCGTGACGGCGGTCCGATTCGACCATACGACGCTGCAGGCAAAGAGCATCGGCGTCCGTTCGGCCGGGGAAAGCTTCGGCGCCGGGCAAAAGCTCGCCGAGGGCCTGCCGAAGGAGGGGCTGGTGCATATGCTCGTGCTCTCCGACGGCCTCCAGGTCAACGGCAGCGAACTTGTCAAAGGGCTTACGAGCCGCCTGCCCAAAGGCGTCACCGTCACCGGAGGGCTCTCCGGCGACGGCGCCCGCTTTCAAAAAACCATGGTGTTGGGAGGCGGCGCTCCCGAGCAGGGAATGGTGGCCGCGCTCGGGCTTTACGGCAGCCGCCTGAGGGTCGGGTACGCCTCCCTGGGGGGATGGGACCCGTTCGGACCGGAGCGCATCATCACGCGCTCCAAGGGCAACGTGCTCTATGAGCTTGACGGCCGGTCGGCTCTGGATCTCTACAAGCAATACCTGGGCGATCACGCCGCCGGTTTGCCCGCGACAGGACTGCTCTATCCGTTGAGTCTCCGGGGCAAGGATGAGACCGGGGGCGTCGTGCGGACGATACTGTCCGTCGATGAAAAAGAGCGCAGCATGACTTTTGCCGGCGACATGCCCGAAGGCTCCCTCGCGCGGCTGATGAAGGCGAACTTCGACCGCCTTATCGACGGCGCGGTCGGAGCGGCAAAAAAAAGCCGCGAAGGCGACGGCTCGAGCTCCCCGGACTTGGCTCTCCTCATCAGCTGCGTCGGCCGCAAGATGGTGCTCAAGCAGCGCGTTGAGGAGGAGGTCGAGGGGGTGCGGGAGGTGCTGGGCGGCGGCACGGCGTTGACGGGTTTTTATTCGTATGGGGAAATATCCCCTTTCACTCACGGCACCAACTGCGAGCTGCACAACCAAACGATGACGATCACCACCTTTTGCGAGCAATGAACATCCACGGTTTTCATAGTCTTTTGAAACGGCAGATCAAGCGCTGCTTGGGCGAGACGGAGCCGGCCGAAGCGCTGGCCCCGTTTTTGGAGGCCGTTGATGACGCCTACAAAAGCTTCGACGCCGACAGGGCCATGCTGGAGCGCTCGCTGGAGCTGAGCTCGCAAGAGCTTCTGCAGGCCAACGCGGAAATGCGCTCGGTGTTGCAGGCTTTTCCGGACATTTTTTTCCGCATCGACCTGGAGGGGCGAATATTGGACTGCAAGGGCGGCGGCCCCGATGATTTTCTCCTGCCGGCCGAGTCCCTCATCGGCAAGCGGCTGCAGGACATACCGCTGTATGAGGCCAGGAGCCGCATCGAAGCCGCCATCGAACTCGTTTTGCGAACCCGGCAGCCGGCGAACATCGAGTACTCCATTGTTTTTCGCGGCGGGCTCATGCACTACGAAGCGCGGCTCATACCGCTTCCGCAGGGCCAGATATTCGGCATCGTGCGCAATATCACCGGGCGCAAGAAGCTGGAGGCGATGCTGATGCAATCGGAGAAGCTTTCGGCCGTGGGCCAGCTCGCCGCGGGTGTGGCCCACGAGATCAACAACCCCCTGGGAATCATCCTGGGTTTCGCCCAATCGGCCGCGAAAAGAATCAAGGACTCCGACATACTCTCGCTGCCGTTGAAATCCATTGAAAGGGAGGCGCTGCGCTGCATGAACC
>JACQRQ010000033.1 GCA_016206405.1 Elusimicrobiota bacterium
AACTTCTAAAACAGCCCCGTCTCAGCGGGGCATGATGCCGTTACCGAGTTGCAAAGGCGGTATGCGCCCACTTGGCGAATATCGGGGCCGCTTTTTGGATTTGGTCCACGCTGACGATCAACTTCGCGTTCTGGCCGCCGTCGACTGAGCCGTAGACTTGATGAATGTTGATCGACTTGCTCGCCAGAGCCTTGGCCAATTTATTCAGCTCTCCAGGACGGTTGGGAAGCTCCACGGAGTAAGCGGGCGTCTCCAAAACTTGGAAACCTGCGTTCTCCAGAATCTTCTTCACCCCGTTTTCATTGTTGACCACAAAACGCATATAAGCCACGTCTCCAAGGCTTAACGTCGTCGTGGCGGTGATGTTGATCCCCTTCTGCGACAGAACCTGGGTCAACTTCGCCAGGGTTCCCGGCTTGTCATACGCCGGTACGCTGAACTCCGTTACGATCTGTTTCATAGCCACCTCGTTTCTCGATTAGTTCACTGTTGGCCGCCGGGACCGATGAAACCGCGCGCACGAGCCGGGTCGCCGAGCCGGAAACCAATGCGTTAAAGTACTATAACCCGGCGGGCTTGTCAAATAAAAAATAAATGCTTGGGAATTCCGGCTGAAAGCCGCGTCAAAACGAAGGTAGCTCGACGGCCCGGATGACGATCTCCGCCTCCCGGCCGTCCGTTGGCGGAGCGCCTCTAAAGAGCCAAAGATTGATATGCACCCTGGCTGAATTCTGCGCGGGGTTGTCGCCACCCTCGTAGGTCCACTCCCTAGCCCGAATTCCCCAGTTGGGAATTCGCCCGCAGGGCCGTCGCTGCAAGACAGCGACGGGGCTGTCCGGCGCCGCAGGCGCGACCTCAGTTGCACAATTTTGTACGGCACTTTCAGACGAGAAAGAGGCCGCAACTGAGGTTTTCGGGCTGGCGGCCGCCCGGCGGCCCGAAGCCTCTTCGCCTGCGCCCGCGAAGATTCGAAAGCGAATGGACTCAGGCCGCCAGTCGATTTCTTGCGTCGATAGACCTCCCGGAAGTCTCAAGCGGAATCTCTTTAAATTTTCCGGGCGGGCGGGCTGCACGACCATTTGCGCGTTGAAGCCGGGATTTTCTTCGCCCCACCGCGAAAACTCGATATCCATCTCCTCCGTATCGCTCATGTAAATGAACGGGGAGAAAACGACGTTCTTATCCAGCAAATCCGGACGTCCCTCCACATGAAATCGGTGCAGCCCGTAGCCGGTGGTCTGCCGGGTATGCACTTCCGCGCAACGCCACTCCCCCGACCGGTAAGTGATTCTTAGGTGCAGCGAGCCTTCGGCGTCCACCCAGACGCTTTCCTCGCCGTCCGACCAGAGGTTGGGACCGGGCCCCCGGCCCGACCCGCTCTTGACTTCCCAATCCAAACCGGAAAACACAAGGGTTCGCGCCCGCGCTTCGGACGGCGCCGCTGCCGTCAAAACCGCAAGCGCGGCCAGAGCCAAAAAAAGTTGCATGGAGTTTTTCTGAAACATCGTCACTAATAATTTATCAGAACGGAGGGGATTAGCAGGTGTCCTTTGACCCAGCCGCCGCCGGGCCCAAGGGCCTATGCCGCCGCGCGCAGGAGGGCGTCACCCCCCCAGAACGGTGAGCACCGCCCAGGTCATGGCCCGGACGCCCGTTTTGAGCGTCGGCTCCACAACGGGGGCGTATTTGCTTGAATGCAGGGAGGGAAGCTGTTTGGGGTCGGCCTTAGGGTCCGCTGAACCCAAACGGAACATGAACGACTGCAGGCTGCCGCCCGCCGCTCTGCGGTAGCGCCCGAAGTCTTCGCCCCCCATCACGGCTTCTTTTTCCAGGACGTTTTGAGCTCCAAAAATCCGGCGAAAATTTCCGACCACCCTCAAAACCAAGGCGGAGTCGTTGTAAGCCGCGGGAGTATATTCATCGTCAAGCACCTTCACTTCAGGCGTCAAATTTCCTTCCGCTCCCGCCGAAGCGGCCACATGCAGGGCGATGCGCTTGATCGCGTCAAGAATCCGGGCGCGAACCTCATCCGTGTAAGACCTGACGGTGAGCATAAGGCGCACCTCATCCGGAATGATGTTGTGTTTGCTGCCGCCGTGGATGGCGCCGACCGTCACCACCGCGGGCTCGGTGGGCTTGATTTCCCGGCTCACGATGGTTTGCAGCGCGACCACCAGGCGGGAAGCGATGACGACGGGATCAATGGAGTTCTCCGGATAGGCCCCATGCCCCCCGCGCCCCTTGACGGTGATATCCACCGAATCCACGTTGGCGAAGGCCCAGCCCTCCCGGTACCCGACGGCGCCGGCCGCCAAAGAGGAATCCACATGCAGCGCCAGGGCAAAATCGGGTTTTGGAAACTGCATGAACAACCCGTCCTTGAGCATGGCTTTGGCGCCCGCGCCGATTTCCTCGGCAGGCTGGCCGATGAAAACCAAGGTGCCGCGCCAGTCGGTTTTCAATTGCGACAAGAGCCGGGCGACGCCGACAAAAACTGCCTGGTGCATATCATGTCCGCAAGCGTGCATGACCGGCGTCAAGGCGCCGTCTTCGCTTTTGACCTCCGCGACGCTGGCGTAGGAAAGTCCCGTCTCCTCCTTCACCGGCAAGGCATCCATATCCGTTCGCACCAGCACGGTGGGGCCATCGCCGTTTTTGAGCACCCCCACGACGCCATATCCGCCGATGCCGCCGGTGACCTCAAAGCCGGCCTCCTTCAATTCGCGGCTGAGATTTTCGGAGGACCTTTTTTCCTGCCGCGAAAGCTCCGGATGCCCGTGGAGGTCGGTGTAATAATCCTTAAGCCGCAGATAATCTTTGTCGACCAAGGCTTGAATCTGCTCATCGAGCGCGAGCTCCGCCCCAAGGACAATCCGCGGACACGTCACGATCAGGAAAGCGAGGAGAGCGAGCGGAGCCATGGTTCGCCGCTTATTTTTGGGATGGTTTGGGAGGATTTCCGGGAAGCGGCCGCAACGGAGGCGTTCGCCCCGCCTCCGGGCCTTTTTTCCGGCCGTAGGCGCCGTAAACGGCGGGAGCGTCCCCGGGGCCTAATTGCGAAACACCGTCAAAAAAAGCGCTTAGGAGCGCGTCCAATTTCCCTTTGTTCCTGTCGGCCTCGATCTGCCTGTAAAATCCCAGGCTTTCCTGAAGCACGGACCGGTCGGCGGCCGCGATGTCCGCCAATTTTTCAACCTTTTTCGCCAATCGCGGGGAAGCTTTTTTGAGGATGGATAACCTGCCATCAGCCTTATCGGGATTGGAGAGGGTATCGATGAGAAACCACGCCGAGGCCGCGTAGGAATCCGCGTTGGGGACGAACGAGGCGGCCTGGAAGGTGTCGAAGCTGAAGCGCCGTCCCTCCAATTGGCGCTCGGAGTCGAAAATCAACTGCACATGCAGGTTCAGGTCATGCAGGAAGGCTTGTCCCATTTGCGCCCGGCCCGCCGGCAACAAGGCGAATTCATAGGGTTTAAAGCGGGAGTTCCTCGCCCGGCCGGCGCCCGTAGCGCCCATGCAGAAGGCGCCGGGCCAAGCCAGGCAAGCCGAAAGAATTAAAGGGATTAAGCGCTTGAGATGGCTCCGGGGCATAGATTTGGTTCCTCGATACTTTGAGTCATTGTATCAAAGGGCAAAAAAGCCGCCCAGGGTCCAAAGACCTAAAAAAAACTGCCCAAAAGTCCTATGGTGTGGAGAAACTAGAAAACGAGTTCGACCCCGACGGGACAATGATCGGACCCCATGACTTCGGCAAGAATGGACGCCTTCCTTAAATGCGGCCTTAAATTTGCGCTGATGAAAAAATAGTCGATTCTCCAGCCGACGTTTCTTTCCCTAGCGCGGCTCTGCATATCCCACCAAGTGTAATGACCTGGGCCTTTCTCAAATTCGCGGAAAGCGTCGATAAAATCCGACGCGATAAGTTGATCAATCCATGCGCATTCTTGAGGCAAAAAGCCCGAGACCAGCCGGTTTTCTTTGGACCGCGCCAAGTCGATTTCCTTGTGGGCGGTGTTGACGTCCCCGCAAACGACGATTTTGTCCCGGCCTTTCTTCCGCTGGCCCTCAAGCGTCTTCAAAAAATCGGCGTAAAAATCCATCTTGTAGGCCAGCCGCTCGGGGCTCCTTTTTCCGTTCGGGAAATAGACGTTGAACAGGCTGAACTCGGGAAAGTGGTGCGCCAGCACCCGGCCCTCGCAGTCGTAGCGCGCGATCCCCAGGCCTTGGGCGACTTCGACGGGTCGGGGGCGGCTGTAGGTGGCGACGCCGCTGTAGCCTTTTTTCTCGGCCCAGCTCCAATCCGCGCGATAACCCGGAACGGACAAAAGCTCCGGGCCGAGCTGGTCCGGCTGCGCCTTGGTCTCCTGCAGGCAGAGAACGTCGGGGTTTTCTTTTTTGAACCAATCCAAAAATCCTTTTCTTCCGGCGGCCCGGATGCCGTTGACGTTCCATGAAATAAGATTGTATTTTGCCGCCTTGTTTTTCATCTTAAAGCCCCGGCTTCCCGCTCATTTTATCAAAAATACAGCCGCGCCTCGGATGCCCGTTCTTGACGATAGGCCCTTGGACCTAAGCGGAACATGGACCAAAGCCTCATGACAACGCTATGGCCGGCCCTTAAACTATTTGCATGCATTGGCGCAGCGGTTTCCAGGCTAAAACGCTCTCATTTTCCTTGGCCGCGCTGATTTTTATCGGCTCGCCCCAAGCCCCCCTGAACTGTGCCCAGGGGCAAAACCACCTTCGCCACAAACCCCGGCTAGGAACCACCGCCGCCTCTCGCGCGAGGAGCCGCGCCGCCAAAGTTCTCGAACCCGGATTTTTGAACGGAACCCTCCGTGTCGTCCAAAACCTTTTAAAATCTCTTTCCCCCGACGCGCCGCATGCCAGAGCGGCATTGCAAAAAGTTCAAACCGCCGTCGTTCACGCCATGGAAGCCGGCCGGGTGGGCGACCGGTCCAGCGCCGATGGCGACCTGAAGGTCAAAGCCGCCCAAGAGCTTATCACGGCCATTAGCGCTCTCCGCAAGGAAACGCGCGGCGCGCCGGCTTTGGGCCGGCTTGAAGACGCCGCCATCCGCTTGAACCAGCTCGTTCCCGAATCCGGATTCCCAGCCCGGCAATACCTGGAAATCGGCGAAATTTACGAACAGGCGGATCAACCGCGCTCGGGCTCCGCCATACAAGTTTCCAGAGCCGCGGTCGATCAACTTGAAAAATCCGTCACCCAGTACGGTTTCCCCCGCCCGCGCGCCGTCTACGTCAAACGCCCTGTCTCCCCTCTCGTTCCGACGGCAGCGATATTGAGCTACCCCAGCATCTACAAACTCTCCATTTTGCAGGAGGGCGGCCGCCAATCCGCGGGCAACGTCCTGATGGCGATGGACCCGAGCTGGCTTGTTCAATACGACAAGCCAGGCGGAGGAAAGACCCTGGCCCTAAAAAAAGGGCTTTATTTCACCAAAGAGGGCGAACTCGTCCTCGCCGCATACAAGCACCCCAGGCCGATTCATTATTTCGCGAATTTTTTCACCCTCGGCGCTTACGGCAGGGATGACGGCGTTCCTCTGGAAAAGAGCCTGGATATTCCCACATCGAGCTCAGAATCCTTGGAGAAAGTCATCAACGACAAGCTCTTCACCCGGATCGTGATGGCGCGCGAAGGAATTCCCGTGCCCAAAACCCTGGCCTTCATGTTCGGGCTGCCTGAGGACAAGGCCAAAGCGGACATTTACCGCGAGGCCGCTCCGGGGATCAAAATTATGCTGGTGAACCCCGCGCATTTCGACCGCGGCCGGATTCTGGCGGCGGTCAGAGGCTTTTTGGCCCGTTACCAAGGCGCCGAAGTCGTGGTGAAACCTTCCGGCAGTCAGTGGCACTCCGGCGTGGGTGTGTCCATCCTCAAGCGGGAGGACGCTGGAGCAATCGCTCAGGCCGTTGAAAAGCTCGTGCCGCGCCTAAAACCTGGGGAACAAATTCTCATCGACGGCCGCCTCATGCCGCCGCCTTATCACGAAGACGGCCTGCTCAAGGATTCCAATGTGCGCGTGCTGATGGGTTGGAACGCCCAAACGGACGACGCCGGAAAAGCCGTTTACTTCGCCCGCGTCGGGCGCTGGGGCGGCGCCGTGAACGTGGAGTCAGGCTCGGCCGTCACCTCTTTTGAAAAACTGGTCGCGGGCTGGAACCTCTCCGAAAAGCAAATCATGCGGCTGCGCGCTCAACTGGAGCGATATACGGCCCGCTTCCTCAAAGCCTTCCGCTCCGTCGAAACAAAACTCGCCCGGCCTTCGCGCGAAGCCCGCGACGCCCGCACCGATTACGTCGGACTCGATTTCATGATCGACGCCAAAGCGGGCCGCCTGACGCCCACCATTATCGAAGCCAACGACCACGATTCAGGCGGCCAATACCAGTTGGATGATTACTATCCGGACCTCGCGGGCCGCCATTCCAAGGACTGGGTGACCACCATGCTTCATCGCGGCGCCCGCGAAATCCTGCGAGGGAAAACGATCCTTTTCGCCGGCGCCGGCAGCCTCTCGAAAAAACCATATATGGAGCGAGCCAGGGAGCTCGGCTTAAAGGTGGTCGTTCTGGATTCTCCAGGCAGTTGGGCCGAGAAAATCGCGGACGTTTTCATGCCCGTTGATATTCTAAAGCGGGAAAAGGCCTACCCCGACGCCATCCGGAAGGTCAAACGCGTTTTGCGCAGCCATCCCGTGGACGGCGTCGTCACTTTCTGGGAAGACGACGTGCCTCTGGCCGGAAAGCTGGCGGAAACTTTCGGCTGGCGCGGCGCTTCCTACCAAACTTATATGAACGCCCGCGCAAAATTTAAAACCCGCGAGGTTATGTCGCAGGCGGGGCTGCCCACGCCGAGATTTGGGACCGCCCGCAGTGAAAATGAGTTGGTCCAGGCCCTTGAGCACGTGGGCTATCCCGCCATCATCAAGCCGGCTTGGGGCGCCGAGGCGCTTTTGGTGAGCAAAGTCCGCGACCTTGGGGAGGCGCTCAGCGCCTACCGCAAAACCCAGGAGAGCCGGGAAATCGACCCCATTCTCAACTACGGCAAGGAAGTGGTGGTGGAGCAATATTTGGACGGCCAGGAAGTGGACGTGGACGTGAAAGTGCAGGGCGGACAAACGCTGTTTTGGTCCGTGACCGACAACCATCCCACGCAGGAGCCGCGCTTCGCGGCGACCGGCTCCAACTTGACCAGCCGCCTTCCGCTGCTGCGGCAGAAAATCCTAGCGGGTTTGGCCGCAAGGACCCTTAGGGCTCTTGGTTTTATGGACGGGGTTTTTCACGTGGAGGCCAAATACACCTCCATCGGCCCCCGCATCATCGAGGTCAACGCACGCATGGGCGGCGGCTATGTCCGAGACTGGGTGAAGGAGGTCTGGGGCGTGGATTTGGTCGAGGAGGCGCTCAAAATCGCCGTCGGCGTATCCACGCAGCCGCATTACGACAAAAGCCCTAAGACCAACCTCTATGGACGCTTCGTTTTTCCCGACGTCAAGGGGCCGGTGGACCTCAACCGCCTGAAAGCGATTGAAAAAGATACACCGGCAGGGTTCGCCTCGATCAAGTTTTTCAAAAAGGAGGGCGATTGGATCGACGATCCCAGCCTCAGCCACTCAAGAATCGCCCTGGTGACCGCAAAAGGCCCCACACCCCAACGGGCCCGGCAAAATTTCAACAAGCTGAAGCTGTGAAGCGATCCTTGCCAAAAGCGAGATCATCCGTTAGACTAATGAGCAGCACAGCAGTTGGCCCGCCAATTAGCGGCTCGGCGGTGGGCGAAGCGGCTTCGTTCAACCGGTTTTTATCGCCAATGCTGGCGCACTGCCGATAAAATCCTATCCGTTAGGTTTACAAGGAGGTCCAAATTAATGTTGCCCGTATTCGATAATTATCAAGAAAACGTTGGTGGTGAGTTGGAATGTCCCGCATGTAAACATAATAATCTTCATCACGAACGTGTCGAAGTTTTCGAACGTTCAGAAGACCAAAAGCAAGGTGTTCATTGCTCTGTTTCAAAAAGCGGGGCTATTTTTGACACAAATCTTGCTGGTAACCCAAGCGAAAGACGTCATGGTCTGATTATTTACTTCATTTGTGAGAGCTGTTCTGCGAAACCAATTCTCACTATTGCACAACATAAAGGTACCACCTACGTAAATTTTAAATGAGGCATAGAAACCTAACAATGCGCTCAAGCCGACGCCGCAAATGTCACGGTGCGGCAGCTTCATCGTTAGGGCCATTGGGTGAGGCAGGACTGATGGGCTTCTTTTCATAATGGGTAGAACAGATTTTTCCGGCAGGCCTCCAGGAGGAAAACCATGCCAGGTTATAAATGGAAGCCAATTGAACCACTAACTGACAGGGAGAAGGCGATAGATCTCGCTGCAATCCGCCCCCTCTATGATAGCTGGCGTGCATCGAAAATGAGACTCCAAAAGTCTAGCGAGGCTAGCCTTAAAGCGTTTACGGACCGGTTGGTCCGAAGGCTCAGCGTGGAAACTGGAATCCTAGAACGGCTCTATGAGCTGGATAGGGGAACTACCGAAGCGTTGGTGGCGCAAGGTTTCGCTGAGGAATTGATCTCCAGATCAAGTACAGATATAGAGCCTTCCCGGCTGATTGATATTCTTCGGGATCAGGAGGCCGCTGTCCAACTCGTTATTGATTGCGTGACGAAAAAACGGGAATTGACAAAGGGGGTAATTCATGAATTGCACGCAATTCTAACC
>JACQRQ010000030.1 GCA_016206405.1 Elusimicrobiota bacterium
CGGGCCTGGGACGGGAGGCCATCGGGGAGGACAAGTTCAATGTCGTTGCGGACCATCCCTTTTTCTGCGTGATCCGCGATAACCGGACGGGGGCGAATTTGTTTATGGGCTCTATCGTAGACCCCACTTGAAACAATGGCAGTATAAGACCTTTAACTCATACGGGGGCTATGATGAATTCCAAGAAACGACCTGCGCGTCCCGAGATTAGCGGCGGATACTACGAGCTTGCCATCGAACTCGCAGCCGCATCCGATGATCGGCTGAGACGGGCGCTTGGCGCCCTTTGGCAGCACACAGGCTTGGAAGGTTGTGCCGAAGAAATCGATCTTGCGTGGAATCGTCAATGGTCGCTTCGGCCCGTGAGCGATTTACTCCCTCTGGAGACCAGTTTATATGGCATCGCCCGATTGCCGAATGGCTGTGAGGCGCTCTGTTCAACGACAACTGTTCGGGTCAAAGGCGATAACGACTGGATGACTTTGGAATCCCGATGGCCGAGCTGTCGCGTTCTTACCGAGTGGGCGCTTACCCGATGAGGGATGGGACCCCGCTGGGCTGGCGGAATGAAATCAATGAATGGCTTCATCAAATAGGAGAAAATATTTTTCGCGCCGATCCGTTTCGCGTCGGTCTGATTGGTTGGGAACCGACTGACTCTCTTGCCGCCGAACATAGAACAATTGAAGAAATGCCGGCACAACGCAGCGAAGGCTATCTTTGGCCTCAAGGGGCAGAAGTGGTTTGGTATCCGCCCACCCTTGGAGCACCGATGGAGATCGGATAAATTTCGGCGCCTGGCTTAAGTCGAGTCGGTGTTTCGGCGTCAAGGCTTGACATTGCGGAAATGCTTTGATGCGCGTGAGGAGACGCGGGGCAGGTCTTGCGACCAAACCGGATTGTGGGAGAGGAATGCTCTGCAAGATTTTTCCATTGACGCCGGAGCGCTGGCAGGATCTTGAGGAACTCTTTGGAGAGCGCGGCGCGTGCGGCGGATGCTGGTGCATGTGGTGGCGCGTGCCGAGGGCCCAATGGATAGCGCAGAAAGGCGAGGGCAATAAGAAGGCTTTCAGGAAAATCGTAAACTCTGGGACATGCCCGGGACTGCTGGCCTATTGCGGCGGGCGCCCCGCGGCATGGTGCGCCGTAGAACCAAGGGAGGCCTATCCCGTTCTGGATAGGTCGCCTTCCCTCAAGCGAGTGGACGATAGGCCCGTATGGTCGGTGACGTGCTTTTTCGTGGCCAAACCATGGCGCAGGAAGGGTCTCACCGTCCAGCTTCTGCGGGCCGCCAAGCGCTTTGTCCGCGAGAGGGGTGGAAAGACGCTGGAGGGCTACCCCATGGAGGCGCGCAAGGGGAAGATGCCCGACGCCTTCGCATGGACCGGGCTTGCCTCCGCGTTTAGGCAGGCCGGTTTCAAGGAAGCGGCTCGCAGAAATTCCCGGTCTATCATGCGGTGCGATATCAGGTAAGCCTTTGTCGCAATGGAAATATGAAATTTTGGACGGGCATACCTAATTGAAAGCACTACCTGAAAAAGGGGGCAGCATGTTCCGCACGCGACTCAAGAAAACCGTTTTATGGATATTGCTGTTGTTGGAGCCGATGCGCCTTTTTGCCGGAAGCTCCCCGGTGAAAATTCTGGAGATGGCGGAGGAACCCAAGTTTTACATCGACCGGGCCGTTCCCAACGGACAAACCGGCGAGTTGGAGATTTTTTCCGAGCCGGACCCGGATTATCTGAGGGCCCCCATCCTGGCCAAGATCACGTCTATGCGGCTTCAGCGACTGGAAAATACCAAGCCATTCCCCTATCGTTCCACGGGATTTTTCCTGGCGGACTCCTCCCTGTTCTCGGAGATCGCTCGTTGCGGCCAAGCCGCCGAACCAGAGGGCGCAGCCCCGGATATGCTCATTGAGCCATTGAGCGTTTACAGCGTGGATTTGAACCAGGACGAACAGCCGGACATTCTGACCGCCGCCAAACACCGGCATTTTTGCGCGGAAGGGGGGCCCCCCTACGACAAATGGTACGGCTACTTTGTCCTGAGCGCTTTTCTAAATCAAGACGGCAAATGGACGCCTTTTGGCGCTCCTCTTTTCGCGGAGCCGATCGCCTATGGGGACGTTTCCTTTGAAGCGCTGGACTACACTCTGGAAAAGGCCCAGGCGCAGATCACGCCCCGGTTCACGACCTTGTGCGCTTCCATCCGCAAACAGGAGCAGGACAAGCAAAGCGGCGAAGGCGCGCAGTCCTTGCTTTCGATGAGCCTGTACTGCTGGAAATTCCAAGAGGGGAAGATGCTGAAGAATTTCGTCGCCTCGGATCTGCCGATGCTCAGAATCCGCCTCAACGAGAAGTCCCTGGAACAATTCGTGGATATGCCGGAAAACGACGGCAAGGAACCCGGCACGGGCGAGAAATGGTCCGCCAAATCAGACTGGGACTTCACCCTTTCCAAAGACGGAACCAAGGCCCTCGTTGACGGAAAGGAGGGCGATATCGAGGCGTTTCTGGAAGCCCAGGCCGACCTTGCGGAACCGCCACGGCAATCCATGGAGTCCGTCAAATCGTTCCACAAGACCATCGCCTTGAAAGGGTTTTAGGAATTCCTGCGGTTGCGTTCGAGGGTAAGAATTTTAGGCGCGCCGCCAAGGCCGCTTACCGCCTCAAACCGTCGAATCCGAGATCGCCCTAGGAGAGAGGGGGCTGTCAACGCGGCCTCGCTCGATGCCGGGGTAGACGAGCCCAACGCCCTCTCGCTCAGCCGCAGAGCGGCGTTCAGCGCGTATAGTCGGGCGTTGTTTGTTTGGGGCTTGTGGTGTTGTTGTTGAACTTGCTGTTGGTCCGTTGGACCTCAAATTCCACAAAGAACTTGTCCCGGGGCGCCACGGAAAACTTTGCGATGTCGCTGAGGGATTTTTCCGCTTGACCGTTCTTGAGGGGAATAGTGTCTTGCGCCGCTAATTTTGTGGTTTCCTCCGTCACGGTGCGCTTGAACGGCCACCAGCCCACTTCTTTGGTCGTGGTGATCTTCTTGATCACGCTGATTACGGCCGAAGTCTGCGCCTGCGGATTATCCAGGCCCTTTATATAGTCGTGGTCGGTGATGCTCAAGACTTGGTTGGCGCCGGCATTGCGAACCTGCATCTTAAGCGAGTTGTTGGGAGTCGCCAGGAGGCGCCGGCCCGTCAAAGTATATTGATTTCCTTTCACCGTCTTGGTGTAGTTGTTGTACCTCGAGTCCGCTCTCACGTCGGCGCTCAAGCCGTCAAATTCGGCTGTTATTGTCTCTTCCTCCGAAGGAAGCAAGGGGGCGCCGCGAACGATGATGTTGAAGGCCCTCTTGGCATTATTGGCCAGCTCGGATTTGGGCTCGGGCTTGACTTCCCGCCAATCATCGACATACGGCACATTTCTAGGAAAGTTTTTTTGCTCGCAGACTTCCTGTTTGGAATAGCCCAGCTTTTGGGCATTTTCCCCGCCGTACTTTTCAATCACATTGTCATAAATCTGCTTTCCGCAGGCGCTTTCAGCGTGCCGCATGCGCGCCTTGAAGGCATCCCAGTCATCCGGCTTATCGCGCAGCAGGCCTTTTTCCACCAAACATTCGGCCGTGGAGTTTCCAATTCCCTTGACGGCGGCGGCCAGTTGTTCGGGCCGGTTTCCTGACACGCCGCTGAATTCTCCATAGAAGCCGTGCCAATCACCCTTTCCGTTTCCCGGCACTTTTTCACAGACCGTTTTCCAGTGATCGACCGTGTCATATCCTTCTTCTCGCCAAGTTTCACGCCAGGTTTCGGTCCATACCCAATTGACCTGGGTTTCTATGGCGGTGGAGAACTGATTTTGCCCGGCTTTTCTCTGGAAGGGTTGCGTTTGTTCCACTCCCTGTTTCTGTCGTGGGGTTTGCGATATGATTTCCCTGGCGATTACCTCTCTGGATTCGACCGTCCGATTCGACGGATTTTCGGCCCGCACGAAAACGGCGCCGCTCTTCGGCTCGGCTCCATCAAAAAATTGGACTCCCTCCGTCCAGCCCTCCGGGGCTTCCGAATCCAGGCCGTAGCCTAATCGTAAATTCAACGTTGTTGCCGCGAGCAAGACGGCTGAAAACATCCCGATTCTTAGCTTAGACATTAATTTTCTCTCCCACTATCAGTGCGCCAATGACCTCGTTGGCAGTGTAGAAATTCTACGAAATCCCTCAAGAATTCCGCCTGGGGCTTTGGGGAAGGGTAAACAAGGTTTTTGGACCTATTCTAAAATAGGTCCAAGGTCCCAGGCATCGGGCAGTAAGCGGGTGGAAATGAGTCAGCCGGCGCGGCGATTTCAGGGAGGGTCTTTTGGACCCAGCCCAATCCCCAAAAAAGGCCTATTCCAAAATAGGCCCAAAATAAAAGGAGAGCTTAAATAATGGGGGAGCATGACGCCCCCCGAACCGTCCGAAGAACGTGGGCCTTTCGACCTAACGCGCCTTGGGACTTTGGCCGCTTGCTCTTTGTTTATTTTCCGGCTAAGACATTAACATGCGTTTTTTAAGGACAGGCAAATTGTCCGGGGGTTTTCTTTTGTCCCTCCTGGCGTTGATTCCGATGCCGGGCCACGCCTATGTGCGTCACCTTGCCGCGCTGCTTTTCGTTTTGAGCCTTGCGGGCGTTTGGCCCGGGCTTTGCGCGGCGGGAATCAATTGCCGCGAGGATGATGCCGATTCTTTTTCTTTCGTCGTCAGGGTCGCCGACACGCAAAAAGATTCGCACTGCACCGGCGTCCTCTTCAGGGGCCGCTACGTCCTGACTGCGGCGCATTGCCTGTATTCGGGTTCCGACGGGGACCGCGTTCTGACGCAGGCGCGCAGCCTGCGGATTTTCCTGGGACCGGACGGGGACAGGCCGGGTCCGGCGGTCAGCCGCTTTGAAATCCATCCGGAGTATCCAGGCGAGTTCAGGGATGGGGATGAGGTTGACGTCGCGGTTCTCGAATTGGAGGCGGCGTCCGATGGCGGCCTGGATGCCGATTTCCGCGACATTCCCCGGCGCTCGAAGGTTTTCGTCGCGGGATACGGCGTCACGGTGAGCGGTGGATGGAAGGCCGACGGCAAGCGCAGAATAGGGGAGAATGAAATAGGAAGGGTCGACACAAATTTCATTTGCCTGAAAAAGACGACTTTACCTCCTCCGGAAGAGCCGATGCCGGAACGAAACGGCTGCGTTCCGGCCGGCCAGGATTCCGGAGGGCCGCTGATCCTTGACGGAAAGATCAAAGGCATCCTTTCAAAGAGTTTGCAGGTTTGGCTTCAGGACGGCTCGACTTCCGACGAGAGCTGCTACGTCAATTTCCAGAATCCGCAGGTCCGCGCCTTTCTTGAGAATTTCTTTTAGTTTTCCGGACGGACTAAGAAGTTGGATACAGGGGCTTCAATGGCGAGTATCTCATGGGCGAAGCCAATTCCTCTTATTATAAGCCCACAGTACAAGCCTGGTTTTCAGCCGCTTGAGCCAAGCCCCGCCCTCCCGAGGCGGATAGGCCAGCGCCCACGCGATGGGATCGAGCGCCTTCTTATCCCCGCAGAGGTATCGGGCGAGGTAGTTCGCGAAAAGATGGCTGAGCGCCACCCCGTGCCCGGAGTAGCCGCCCAGGAAAAAAACGCCCGGCTCTTCCGGGTCGCATAAAATCCGGGGAAGCCTGTCCCTCGGCATGCACAGAGGCCCCCACCAGCGTCGCCCCACCCTGATATTCTTGAAGGCCGGATGAAGAGCATGGAATCTCGCCTCCAGGTCATCCAGGCGGGTTTGTGCCGTTGAAGGCGTCGGAGCCTCCTCATACCGGTCCAGACCCGAACCCATGATGATTTTCCCGGAGGTCGTGGTTCTTCCCCAGAGGTAGGGAAGCTCCGCGGTGTAAAAGGGCCTTTCGTCCTTCCAGCCCGCGTCGGTCAATTTATCCTTGGAAATGGGTTCCGTGGCCAGAGCGAAAGTGTTGAGCGCGAAGAAATGGCGGCCGTGCGCGAACTTTTCCAGGTTGAAGGCGTTCGTCGCTAGAATGAGGGCTTTGGTTTTTATCGAAGCCGAAGGCGTCCGCACCGTTATTTGTTGAGACCGATCGAAGGATAAAGCCGGCGTGCGCTCGAAAATCAGCGCCCCCTGTCTTTGCGCCGCGTGGATGAGTCCCTGGAGATACAATCCCGGATTCAAATCTCCTCCGGGGACGACCGATTTCACCCGAAGCGTTCCGGAATCGCTCCAAGACAGATTCGAAAGGCCGGCGAATCCGGCTTCCCTTGACAGGACGGAGCACGCCTGCATCCGCCATTCGCATCCGATGCCTTCCGCCTTCAGAAAATTTTCAAGAAAAAGATGCGCATTTTCCGTCCCCGAAGCTTCTTCGGCGGCGGTCCCAGGCATGACGACCCCTCCCGTGCTGCCGCTGGCCCCAAAACCCAATGTCTGCGCCTCGATGAGAACCGTTTTTGCGGCGGGGGCAAGCTTGGCGAGGTAGTAGGCCAAAGACAGCCCGCTGAAGCCGCCTCCGGCGACCACAAAATCGGCTTCCAACCCGGATGATAGGGAGGGAAAACCCGGCCTTTGGATGTCATTCCAGGGATTCATTTTGAACGCGGCCAAGAAAAATGGAATTCACTGCCTACGGGAATGGAGTGTAGATGAACCGGCGGCGGCCGATGACGACCGGCTTCAGGGCCGGGGATTTCCGCCGGCCAAGAAATTTTCCAGAGTCCGGAGCGCCACGCCGTAATGCTTTAGAAGCGGCGAGTTCGGGTCCATCGCCCGGCGGGCGAGAGCCGCCTTGAGCTGCAGCATTTCCTTCCGGCTCATCGTTTTCCGCACCAGGATTTTCAGGTCGAAGCCCGGCAGGCGACCGTCGAAAAAGTGAAGGCTGACGGGGATACGCCCCACGACTCCATCCACCACGGTTCCCCAGTTCTCCTCGACGGCCCTCAATGGCTTGAAGCCCGAAAAGTCCAACGTGTGCATCCAAAGGCGGTTGTTGCGGCTTTCGTAATCGGCCTGGCGAGGCAGGGTCTGCGCGGCTTTGGATTTAAGCGCATCCAGCGGATAAGGACCGGGCGCGGATTTCTCAAGCGCTTGGCGCAGAAGCCCCAACTCCGAGGTCGTCATGCGCCTCTCCATCACAAAGCCCTTGGATTCGGCGCCCTCTTCTTGCGGTTGGTGGTAGAAGTTGATGAGCCAATCATCAAGGCGGGACTGCACCTCCACCGAACCGTCGCTCGCGTGCGTGATGGCCACCGAGGGTTCCAGGCTGGAGAGATCGATATCCATGCTTCGGCGCGAATTTGAGCGGGGTTTATTCTTGGCGGCCGGCCGGCGGGTGGAGACGGAGGCATCCACGGCCCGCGCCAACTGGCTCGCGTCGGCGCCGTCGAAGTAATTGCTGAGGGCGCCCAAAGTCTCCATCGCGTTTTTCACGTCGGCGGAGGCGAGGCCCTGTTTTTTCAGAAAAGCTTCTTGCTCCGTTGACGACTTAAAAAGGAGGTTTTGAAGAGCCCCGTAGGCGCGGGCGGAGTCGGCGTCGGCGCGCGAGGGGCGCGGCAGGTTTTTCGCGGCCGAGGCGCCGGATTCGATCTGGAGATATATTTGTGCCAGGCGCTCGCGCTCTCTCACCGCGGCGGGCGTCGCCGGCCGGCTTGAATTGAGGTTTCGCACGATGGAGCGGAACTGCAGCCGTTGGGCGCGGCTCAAGCTTGAGGCGCCGCGCGTTCCAGCGACGCGTGCCCGGCCGCCGGCGGCGGAGGCGATGGAGACGCTCCCGACGCAGGCGCACAATAGCGACAAAGCGAAAAGGCGGAGCCGGCGGAAAATCGTATTCGCGTATTTCGAGGTTTGGTTCATGAGAGCCCGCCTCCTGAGAAAAGTCCTGCCCGTCCCCAAGATTCTATTAAACGCCGCCGCCGCCGCAATGAGGCTTTAGGCCCACTTTGCCGATGTTAAAGGACCTAGGAGGGCGTGGGA
>JACQRQ010000031.1 GCA_016206405.1 Elusimicrobiota bacterium
CTGTTACACTTATGGTATGGCGTCCGAGGTGCTGGTATTAAACCGGGATTTTTACGCGATCAACGTGGTTCCCTGGCAGAGGGCCCTGGCTTTGGCGTATGGGGGGCACGCCAACATCGTGGATCAGGACTTCCAAACCTACAACTTCGAGGATTGGAAGGAGTTGTCGCAGCTTTTGTCCGAGCATCCGGCCGGCTTCGTCCACACCCCTTCTTTTAAGATCGCCCTTCCGGAAGTGATCGCCCTGCGGGTCTTCGACAAACTCCCCAAGATGGAAGTCTCCTTCACCCGCCGCAATATATACGAGCACTATGGCTACCGCTGCTGTTATTGCGGACGGCGCTGCGCCACCAAAGAGCTTAATTTAGAGCACGTGCTTCCCCGGTCGAGGGGGGGCAAAACCGATTGGAAAAATATCGTGACCGCTTGCCTGAAGTGCAATCTCAAGAAGGGCAACAAGCTTCCCGACGAGGCCGGCATGCGGCTGCTCATCAAGCCTTCCAAACCGCCGTTGCGCAGCCGGACGGCCATCCTCATCAAATCGCCCATCCCCATCCGCGCCTCGTGGCAGAGATTTATCGACAACGCCTACTGGAACGCCCGCTTGGAGGAGTGAGGACCGTCGGCTTATCTGTATTCTTTCTCGGATTTTTGGAAAGCGTCCAACTGCCACTTGGGGATGAGGTAGACGACGCGGTTTTCACCGGCCCGCCTGACGTAGAACATCGAAGCCTCTTTTTCAAATCCGGCCTGCAGCGTGAGCGCAGGCGCCGACGGCGGCGCCGCGTTGACTTGGATTTCGAGCTTGGGCTTGTGAAGCCCCATCTCACGCTCGCTTAATATTTGCTTTCCATAAAGGAGCTGCATGGCTTCCATGTTGAGCAGCTCCTTAAACATCGCGGTCGCTGCGGAAGCGGGATCGGATGAGTACGCGATCGTGAATTTCCCTTTTTCATTTTTGAGCGTCACGCTTTTAATCTCTTCCGGCTTGAGGCGCATCAAGCGCTTGTCCATCCAACCGTCCGTTTTCTTGGCCAGCTCGTAGCGCGCCAGAGGCTGGGCCTCATGGACGTCGTCGGAGTCGTGCCGCCGGAAGAAGGTCGCGTCGTATTGGCTGGCGCTTTTGCCAAGATAGAAATCCAGCACCGGGGCGCCGCTGGGAACCTCCACCGCGTACAGGCGCAGCCGGATGCCGGAGGAGGCGTCGACCTCGAAGCGGGAGTGTTTTTGAGGATTTTGGGTGAGGCTTGCGCTCAACGCCGCTTTCGGCAGCATTTCCAAAATCCGCTCGACGGCCTGTTGATCGGCCTCAAACTCGACCGGGGAGGACATTTGCCATGCGTCGCCGGATTTGCGCAGCAGGGCGTTTCCATCGGGAGAGTCGATCTGGATGCACTTGACCGCCGCCGGATTCGCCTGGGGCCAAAGCTGGTTGGGGATGCGGCGGTTGCGGAGATAATGCGCTCCGGCCGAGCCGATCAAGAGCAAGGCGAATAGTCCGAGCATGGCGGCGAGAAGCTTCTTGCTCATGAGGTTTCACCCGCCGTTGGCGGGAAGCAGCCAGCGCGCCGCCGCGCGCAGCTTGGCGCGGCGGCGCCGCCGCCAGCGGAACACGCCGCAAAGGACCACCGCCAGAGGCGCTCCCAGCATGTTGGCGTACTTGACGGCGCTTTTGGCGCCGCCGGAGATTTCCTTGAGCGGGGCGTAAGCCACCAGCTTGGAGCGTATGGCGATAAGATCGGAATCCTGGGCGAGCCAATCGACGATGTTGAGAAAAAAGGCCATATTGGCGTCGGTCGGGGCCAAATTGGTGCTGACGAAATCCGCCGTTCCGACGGCCAATATTCGCCGGTTTTTGTCCTGGGCGTAGCCCGCCAGGGCGAACGGGCCGCGGGGGTCGGATTCGGCCGGCATAAAACCCTGGAAAGGGTTGATGCTGGTGACCCGGGCGGCCCAACTGTTGGGAGACGAGCGCGCCAGAACGCCTGTTTCCATGTTTTGCGCCGCGGCGGCTGCCGTGCTGACGCGCAGCGGCGCCGCGAACGGGAAGGGAAGCGTGGAAAACCCCTTGGTGATGGGATGCTCGGCCGCGAGCGCCGTGGAAATGGGAAAAGGCGGGAAGGCGACGATGTTGGTCATGGTCATGAAGCCTTGCCGCTGCGACACGCTGATTCTCTGGTTTTGAAGGTCCATGACGAGCCTGTTGTCGATATCGAGGCCGTAGCGCTTGAGCCATTCGGGCAGGCCCGTCATCAACGGCCGCGCGTAAAAGCTCTTTAAGTCCACGTCGTAGACGTTGACGCAGGCCCCGATGGATTTGCCGGAATTTAAAAAGGCGTCCAGGAAGGAAATCTCGCCGTCGCTGAATTTTTCCTTGGGCCCCAGAATCACCAGCGCCGTCAAATTGCGGTCTATGCCTTCTTTGGCGTCGGTCTTCGCCAAATCAACGGAGGCAATTTGGTAATTCTGGCTGATTTTTTCCCGCAGCCCCGGCTCCAGAGCGTCGTCGCCGGCGGCGCCGTGGCTGGTCAAAAAGCCGATGGACGCCTTTTTTTCGGCCGTCAAGCGCTTGATGCGCGAGGTTAGGTCGTACTCCAGGCCGGCGATATCCTGCAGAAACGGAATGACCTCTTTTTTGTCCTCGAAATTCATGGTCAGCCCCAGAAACGCCTGGCGCACCTCGTAGTTTTCCTTGGAGACGATGTTGAACTGCACCGGAGCGATGCCCTGGCGCTGCGCTTCCTCCCGGAACTTGTCCTCGTCCTCGTACTGCACGAACTCGAAGTTGACTTTGCCGCGCGAGGTGGTGCGGTATTCCTTGAGCAGGTCCCGCAAATAATCCCGGTGGGGGGAGTATTGGGGCGGGAGGCTTTTGGAAAAGTACGCCTTGACCAACACCGGATCGTCGAGCCGCTTGATGAGCTTCTTGCTGGCGGAGCCATAGGTCTGACATTCCATCCGCTGGGCTATCCGACGACTGCGTTTTTCTCTGTGGCGGTAATGGTCCTTGCTTATCAC
>JACQRQ010000032.1 GCA_016206405.1 Elusimicrobiota bacterium
CCGCATCACGATTTGGTTCACCAGGCCGTTCGTCATATCCATCGGGTCAAGCCGCTAATCTGAACAGATTTGCAAATTCACTGCCGAAGCCTTCCGTCGGGACGCTGTCGATTCGACACATTTTTAGCCGTGATTCAGGAATAGGCTCATCCAATGTGATTTCCACCCAAATCACCGTAGTTGTTCCTCTTTGCCAGGGAAGTCGCGCGTTTATCTTAAACGCTTCCTGCCCGCCCGGGTGCGGTTTTTTTTCTTCATACCTCGCGCACGCCAGTTCCAGCGCCACATAGGGACTCGCCTCCTTTTGGCTGCGCTCACATGCTTTGTTCAACAGCGCCAGCAATTCCTCTTTTCTAGGCAATGTCTCCAACGCGGAAAAATCCAAATCTTCCGAAAAACGATACTCTCCAAAGTAGCACTTCTTTAGCGCCGTGCCTCCCTTAAAGACAAGTTGCTCTCCAAGCGGTGAAGTCTTGCCGATTCCCGCCAGCACCCAGGACAACACATAATCCTTTTCCAACACAGGAAACTGAATCTTCCGTTCACGACTGAGATCGCCCAGGAGGATGCGAAGTGGCTTCATAGTTCCTTCCACCCCACGTTGATGCGCAACCTCCACCTGGAATCATAGGCGCCCTGATTGCCTCCGGAAGGATTAAGCAAACTATAGCTCTTGGCGGGCAGGGATTGCAGCTTCTCAATCGTCGCGCCCGGCACGCTCAGCTTTTCCATAATCCATCCCAAGCGCTTGGCAATCGCAACGGGCAATCGCAGCGCATAGCCCGCCATCTTTCCCACATTGACTTCGGAAATATGCTTTTGAAATATCCCAAAAATTTCATCCCATCCACCGCAGTAATTCGGGTGCCGGAGCGCCGCCAACAACGTTCTTTCCGGGTCGGTGATGGACACGCGCGCTTCGCCAATCCAATAGGACTCGACTCCGAAAAACCACTCCGGCTTCACCTTTACAAACTGATAAAAGGTATTTTGAACGACAAATCCCGTATTCCCGGAGCGGTGACGGTGACCGTCACCGTCACGGTCGTGGCCACTACCATCCCTGCCACCGTCACCGTCGTCACCACCACCGTGGCCGCCACGACTCCGGCTCGGGATGCTGATCGTATGCGGCGTCATCACAAACACTCTCCTGGGAATCTGCTCCGTCATACCATGATGGTTGAGCGCCGACCAATAACTGATCGCTCCCTTTCTGACCAAGGCGGTTCCAATTTCGAAATCATGTATGGGCGCTCCACCGGACAATGCCGGACCAAGGGCATAAAGTCCTTGGCGCAAGGGAATCACCCACCCCGAACCGACAAGGCGGTGCAACGCGCGGGAAGTGTACTTGGCAGATATGCCTGCCTGGGAAGCAATGGCGCTCGCTTGGCGCACGTTAAATATCCGGCGCCCCTCCTCAGCAAGCAAACGAATCATTGCAATTCCCGACTTTTCCTTTGCCATATATAAATTAATCAATTATTGCGTCATTAACGGCATATTGGATTAAACAATACACGAACCGAGTGCTCATATATATTTTAATCGAAAATTGCATTTTGTCAATACAAAAATGAGTTTACAAACACCTTGCCTTGGGCTAACAAGACATTCTGCCCCAAATCATGCCTGGGGGTTGGCGGCGGGGAGTTAGGCTAACCCGAATTCCCCAGTTGTGAATTCGCCCGCAGGGCCGTTCGCACTCTGCGCAGAGCTGCGGGTACCCGGTAGCGCCGGAGGCGCGGCGGCAGTGCTCTCGGCACTTGGCGCACCAGTGGCGCTTGCTCCGGCCGTCGCTGTATCGGTATCGGGGTCAGGCTTTACTAAGTTCACTTCTCCGGCTCAAGAAAATTCTGGGGGCCAGGATTGAATTAGGCGACCGACTCCGGCTTAAAAGAATTGCCGGAAAATTCTTCGGACGCCCCATTTTGCCGAATTTGGACGGCCCTTGCCGGGACTAGCCGAGCTTTCTCCCCCAGGGCGGCGCACGAACCGGCTGCCAAACAATATTTGGACACGTAATCTCTATTTAGAACCGCCGCGTCAAAGGCGAAAGCGCCCTCTCCACGCCCCCCTGCACGCGGCGTCCCTTTGGATTCACCAGGAGCGGCCGACATGTTCCCTTGCCTCAACGGGGCTTGTAAAATGGATTGACAAACTCCATATTGCAGTGTAAAATGGAGTTATGTACTCCAGAATGCTTGCCCCCCCTCCCGGCAAGAGCTTCTTTCTATTTGGTCCCCGAGGCACCGGAAAAACGTGGTGGGTCCGCGCCACCTTTCCAAAAGCCGCTTATGTGGACCTTTTAGAGTCTCGCGCCTACAATGATTTATTGGCGGACCCTCAGCGCCTGGAACAATACATCCCCAAAGAGCGCGGCGCGCTTGTCATCATCGATGAGGTGCAGAGGATCCCGGCGCTCCTCAACGAGGCGCACCGGCTCATCGAGCGACAAGGCCTTCGCTTCATCCTGACAGGCTCCAGCGCCCGCAAACTGCGCAGGGGTTCCGCCAATCTTTTGGGAGGCCGCGCCCTTACCCGCGCCATGCACCCCTTGACCGCCGCCGAACTCGGCACAGATTTCCGGCTCAAGCATTCTTTAGAATGGGGGCAACTCCCGAACGCCTGCACGGATCGGGACCCGGGGTCATTCCTTGAAAGCTACGTGAAAACCTACCTGCGGGAAGAGGTTCTGCAGGAAGGGCTGACGAGGAATTTGGGAGGATTTACCCGGTTTTTGGAAGCCGCCAGCTTCTCCCAGGGTTCCGTGCTCAATATCGCCAATGTCGCCCAGGAATGCGCCGTCCACCGGAAGGTCGTCGAGAATTACTTCAGCATACTCGAGGACCTATTGATCGGCGTCCGAGTGCCCGCCTTCACCAAGCGCGCCAAGCGCCGGCTGGTGTTGCATCCCAAGTTCTATTATTTTGATGTCGGAATTTACAGAACCCTGCGCCCCAAAGGCCCGCTCGACTCGCCTCAAGAAATAGAGGGGACGGCTTTGGAAAGCCTGGTTTTTCAAGAGCTGCGGGCTTTGCGCGACAATGCCGGGCTGAAGCTCGATCTTTTTTATTGGCGCTCGGCTACCGGTTTGGAGGTCGACTTTATTTTATACGGCGAGGACGGATTCACGGCCTTGGAGATCAAGCGGACGAATAAAATCCGGGAAACCGACCTAAAAGGCCTCCGCGCTTTTCTCACGGACTACCCTTCGGCCAAAGCCATCTGCCTTTATCTGGGGGAGAGGCGAATGCGCTACCAAAACATCCAGGCGCTGCCGCTGGAGGAAGCTCTGCGCGATCTTCCTGAACTCCTGAGAAGCTGACGCTCCAACGACGCGTGTGCGGGGCGGGCTTCAATCGGTTGATAAAACTTAAGCGCGCAGACTTCGCCGGACGCCCCATTTTGCCGAATTTGGACGGTCTTTGCCGGGCGGGGCGAGATTCCCGCGCGTTGAATCCTACGGCTGGCGGTGTTCTTGGCGGAGGCGCGGGAAGGGAATGGCCCAAACGCCGGTTTTTTCGCTGCCGTAATCCTTTTAGCCGTACTGGCGCGGGCCGTGATTCAGGACATGGGTGAATTTTGCGGATGGCGGCGATTCAAGGTAAAATGAGCTTGAATATGACGGCAACGGATGAGGAACTGAAGAAGCGGCTTAAATTCGCCTTGTCCGCGGCGGCGGACGCGGCGCCGGGGATTATGGCGTCGTATCAGTCGCAAAAATTAAAGGCTCACCGGAAAAAAGACGGTTCCTGGGTCACCTCGGCGGACCGGGACGCCGAAAGACAAATGCGCCGGGCTCTGAGACAAAAGTATCCCGGCGATTCCATCATCGGCGAAGAATTCAGCGAAAGGAAAGGGACAAACGAATGGACTTGGTTCTTGGACCCCATTGACGGCACGGAATCCTTCGTCCGGGGTGTGCCGCTCTTTGGAACCATGCTGGGACTTGAGAGAAACGGCCAGGCCGTCTTGGGAGTCGTCCACTTTCCGGCCCTGAACGAAACCGTGGTCGCCGCGCGCGGGCAAGGCGCTTGGTGGCGGCCTTCGGGCAAGAAGCGCTTCTTGCGCGCGCGGGTGTCCGGCGTCAGCCGGCTCGATAAGGCGATGATCTCGACCACGTCGGCCGCCAACTTCAAGAAAGCCGGCTGGCCGCGCCTGCACGAGGAACTCGTCCGAGGATCGGGCAACGATCGAGGATGGGGCGATTGTTACGGCCATATTTTGGTGGCCACCGGACGCGCGGACGCCATGTTCGACCCGCTGATGCACGACTGGGACTGCGTCGCTTTAAAGCCGATTGTCGAAGAGGCGGGCGGAACGTTCACGGATTTTCACGGGAACCCGACGGCGAAGGGCAAAAGCGCCATCTCCACCAATGGCCGCCTGCGGCCAGTTATTCTCAAGAGCGTCCAAAAAATGTCCATCCGGCGGAACTTTTAGCCCAGCCTCGTGTCTAAACGGCATGGCCGGCATACCCGGGATGGAAGGACAACGGCGATGAAGAAGAAATGGCTGTTGGCTATCGCGGCGACATGCCTCCTTTGGCGTCCTGCGGCCGGCTTGGCCAAAGACCTCACAAAAGCGGATGGGCTTTTTGACAAGGGGCTCTATCAAGAAGCCCTGCACCAATACGAAGCGGCGCTCAAGGATCCCGCCGCCGAGATCCGTCTTAAGGCGCTCTATCGCGCCGTGGAAAGCCGAGCTTTGCTTTTTCGCTATGCCGACGCCGCGAAATTGGCCTTTGGAGCGCAGCTTCCCTCCGACCTGCGGTGGAAAAGCCGCTTTCTAATCCTGCGCGCGGAGATCGCGCGCGAGTTCCTCAAGCAGTACGGCTCGGCCTCGCCTAAAGACGTCGAGGAAGGCAACAAAGACCTCAGCCGCCGCACGCCCGAAGAGTGGAGAGGCGAGGCGCGCTCGGCCTACCGCCAACTCCGGGATTTGCGGCGGAAGCTCATAAAAATCCCACTGCGCGAGGAGGGCTATTTTGTCGACCTGCGCGATGCCGAGGTCGAGGCCATTCCCACCTTATGGGATTTCGCGGCGCTGCGCTGGAGCGAATTTCTACTGGATGAAGAAGAATCCCCGGCGCCGATAAAACCCGCAGCCCTTTCATTCCTAGATGAGAATTATACGGTCAAGTTATCTTCCGAGGACGGGCCCGCGGCTCAAGCTGCCGCGCTTTTTGAGGACGCCTCCGCTCTCGGTGGCGATGGACGGAGCTCCGCGCAGGAAGTCTGGAAAATCACACGATTGAAGATTCCGTTTGACCATCCCGGCTTGGTCACGACGGCGCCGGACGAGGAAGGCTTTGCCAACGCCGCGATCAAGCGCCTGATGGGCTGGTTCGACGCCTTTTCCACGCCCTTAGGCCGCGCCGAGGCCGGCCTTTTTGCCGCTAAACTGTTGACTAAAAATTCCCGCTTCTCGGATGCTTTGGGGCTATGCCAAAAGGTTGAGACAAATGCGTCCATGCTGAGCGCGGCCAAGCATTGCGCCAATCTGCGCGCCCAGTTCGAACTGCCGGTGTTGAGCCTGTCGGCCAAGTTTGTGCCGCCCGGCAGCCGCGATGCTCTCCGCGTCCGGACGCGCAACTTAGACGAGGTTTTTTTTCGCCTCTATCGGGCCAATCC
>JACQRQ010000028.1 GCA_016206405.1 Elusimicrobiota bacterium
GCTTGCGCGCCCGCGAATGCGGGCTGGCCCCGGAGGGGCACACCGTGGTTCCCCCTTCCCTATGGCGGCGCCGAAATTTCTCGGCGCCTGTACCCCATTAAGGTTCGGCGGACCATGCCGCCGGATAGGCTGCGGCAGAAATTATAGCGAATTTGTCTGGGTTGCGCTATTTTGAGCGGTGGGATGGCTTTGCGCGCTGCTCGCGCATCGCGTCTGGGCGGGATGGAACCTTGCCAGATTGGGGGCGGGGTGTTATAATTATAATGACCATATCAATCGAGGTGCACCATGACCCACACGATCACAGCCTTAAAGGCGCGGCAGAACCTGGGAGAGATGTTGAACCGCGTATGGCTCAAGCACGATGAGTTCATCATCGAGCGCGGGGGCAAGCCCATGGCGGCCGTCATCCCCATCGATAGGCTTGAACAAATCAAGGCGGCCGCTCGCCTCTTCCTGTCTCAGTCCGTGCGCCGCATTCATGCGGCCAACAAGGGCGTCAAAGTGGACGCTGACGCTCTGGCGGATGAAGCCAAACATTCGGCGCGCCAAAGGCGCCGCACCGGCCGGTGAAGGCGGTTCTCGACTGCAACGTCATTGTCAGCGGCTTGATCCGTCCCGACAGGCCTCCGGCCCAAATAGTGAACGCCTTTATTGAAGGGCGATTTGAGGCCGTCCTTTCTCCAGCGATTCTTGAGGAATATCGCCGCATTCTTCATGCCAGGAAAGTGCGCCGTTACATACCTCTCTCCCCTGGCGGAATAGAGGCGCTGCTGACAGGCCTGGCCCTGGCCGCGTTTTGGGTTGAGGATCAGTCTCTCCCGGCCCCCATCGTAGTCCAAGACCCAAGCGATGATATCTATCTCATGGCGGCCGCGGAGGGACAAGCGGATTATGTCGTCTCGGGAGACCGGCACCTGCTCGCCCTCCGGAAATACGAAGGCATCCCCATCGTCTCACCGCGCGATTTCCTTCAGGCGCTCCGATAAATACCAAGGCCGAAAGGCCGGCGAAAAATATACAATCTTCACATGGGTTCACGGAAAAATTTCTCGCCGGCGGGATCGTGGCAGAAGGCGCATCGGTGGTATGACCGCTCCGTGGGGCAATTTGGGAATTATTACCATCAAAGAATCGTCATTCCGGGGGCCATCCGGCTGCTGGGACTGGGCGGCGGGGAGGCGGCTTCAGTCTTGGATTTGGCTTGCGGACAAGGGGTTCTGGCGCGGCAATTGCCGGCGAATACGGACTATTTTGGGTTTGACGCGGCGGCCGGGTTGGCGGATTTGGCGCGGCGGCGGAACAAGAATTCCAGACATCATTTCGGCGTCGCGGACGTCACGCAGCCCCTGCCGCTGGCCAAGACGGACTTTTCCCACGCCGCCATCATTCTGGCTCTCCAAAATATAGAAAATCCCGCGAAAGCGCTGCTCAATGCCCAGAAGCATCTGCGCCTTTCGGGCCGGCTGGTGCTGGTGCTTAACCACCCCTGCTTCCGAATTCCGCGGCAATCCGGCTGGCAAATAGACCCCCGCAACAAGCTGCGATACCGCCGCGTCAACCGCTATCTCTCGCCGATGAATATCCCCTTGCAGATTCATCCCAGCCGGGGGCAAAACTCTCCCGTCGCGTTGACGTTTCATCATCCCCTTTCGGCCTACAGCCGGTGGCTGCGGGACGCCGGGTTTCTCATCGAGGGAATCGAGGAATGGGCTTCGGACAAGACCAGCCAGGGACCGGCGGCGCGCATGGAGAATTTAAGCCGGATGGAAATACCGCTGTTCCTGGCTCTGTCCGCCCGCCTGGATAAAAAATCGCAGACGCGCTGAGCCTTTTGAGGTATTATTCCGTCTTTTTGGAGCCGCCGATCTGGGTCCAACCCACTCCCAAAAAGCGGTTGAAAAAACCCGGGACGGTGCGCCAATCATTGGGCGAGCCGTTGACGTTGGTGACCACCGCCCCTTCCGGAACTTTTTCGTCGGCGAGCGCCATGGGGTCGCGGGGAATCTGGAAAAACAAGAGATTCGCCGAGACGCCGGTGGCGGTGAATTTGCCTTTGTGCTGGTGCAGTTCGGCGCAACCGGCCAAAGAGAGGGCC
>JACQRQ010000029.1 GCA_016206405.1 Elusimicrobiota bacterium
AGGGAGGGAGGGGCGCTCTCGGAGGCGACCCCGTTTTTCGGAAGGCGCCCCGGGACAGGTCCCGACGCTTTAAGAAAATAAGAACACTGAAGAGTAAACCCGGCGGCAGCCCCCGAATTAAGGTCTCAGTGGCCGAGGTGGTAGGGGGTGCGGCGGAGGATGGTGCAGGCGCGGTAGATCTGCTCGCAGGCGACGACGGCCGCGAGTTCGTGGGGCAGCGTCATGGGCCCGAAGCTCCATACAAGATCGGCCTTCAAGGCGGTTAGACGGTCTTTTGAAATTCCATCCGGCCCGTCGATTAAAATCCTAAGCTGCTGGGCGCCTGCATCGCGGGTTTTCTCCAGCAAAGCGGCCAGCGCTTCCGAGGAGACCTCGCGGGAATTTTGGCCCCGGTCGCAGACCCAGATTTTGATCCCCGCCTCGCCGCTGCGCCGAACCGCCGCTCCGGCGGAGATTTCGCACGGGGCGAAGGCGGAAATTCTTTTCCGGTATTCCTCAAACAGGGAAAAGGCGGCCGGCATTTTGAAGGCTCTTCGGCCGGGCACTCCGGCCTTGAGCCAATCCAAACAGAATTGAATTTGCATAGGGCCTGTCAAACAATAACTGAGTCAATGTGGCCGAGAGGATTTTGACCCAGGGCAAGGCGCAAAGAGTGAGCATGCTTGAAAAGCATGTGAGCGATGAGCAACGCCGCCATGGGGCGAAAGCCTCCGGCCCCTTCAGGGAGGGCCTATTTTGGGCGATTTCTTCGTTGCTCGATCGGTCACATAGCAACTGCTATGCTCCCTCCTCGCGCCTCGAACTCACCTCAAACTTGGCCCTCCAAATTGATTCAGTTATTCTTTGCCAGGCCCAAAGCTCACAAATAGGGGGAAAACAGGCGGGCGACGCCGTCGCGCAGTTGGACGGGCAGGCTCCGGCCGTTGACCTCCTCCAGGCTGAGCTCGTGGGCTTTTTGCAACTTGGCTTGAAATAAAGCCTCCAGGGTTTCAGCCAGAAGCGTGTCATAGCACTCGACGTTCGACTCAAAATTCAGCCGCAGGCTGCGCGGGTCCCAATTCGCGGAGCCGATGAGCACCCAGGCGCCGTCAACGAGCATCAACTTGGTGTGATCGAAGGGCGGGGGGGAGAGCCAGACGCGGCAGCCGCGCTCCAGAAGCTGCCACAGCAAATGCGTCGAGGCCCATTGGACCATGGAAAGGTTGTTTTCCCGCGGCAGGATGATGTCCACACGGATGCCCGTCATCGCCGCCACGTTGAGCGCGGTGATGAGCGATTGATCCGGCAAAAAATACGGCGTCACAATCCGAATGGAGGACTTGGCGCATTCCAAAGCTCCGAGGATGCTCCAGCGGAATTTCTCGAAATCTTCGTCCGGGCCGTCAATGATGCCGCGCGCGAGAGTCGTGCCGGCCGCGTCGAGCGCCGGAAACCACGCCTCTCCCTGCAGGGCTTCGCCGGCGGCGAAGGCCCAGTCCTCCGCGAAGGCATGCTGCAGATGGCCGACGACGGGGCCTTCGATTTGAAAGTGCAGGTCCTGGACGCCGCCGTCGCCCGCGCCGGCGAGCCAGTTTTCATCGCTGACGTTCATCCCGCCGGTGAAGGCGGTTCTGCCGTCCACGACCAGGATTTTCCGGTGGTTGCGCATGTTCAGGTACGGCATTCTCCAGGGAATGATGGTGGGCAGAAATCGCGCGACGGGAACTCCCGAGCGCTCCAGCGCCCGGGTGACGGGGGGCCAGGAATAACGGGCGCCCACGGCGTCGATTAAAACGCGCACCGCGACGTTGCGCAAGACCGCTTTTTTGAGCGCCTCAAGAAAAAGACGCCCGGCGCGGCCGTCGTTGAATATATAGGTCGCCATCGTCACCGTTTTTTCAGCCTTTTCGATCGCGTCGAGCATCGCCGGGTAGGCGGCGTCGCCGTTGACAAGGGGGGTGATCCGGTTTCCCGGAAGGCACGGCCTTTGGACCACCTGATCGATGAGTTTGACCAAAGAGCGAAGGTGACGAGCTTTTGGGGGCAAGGACCTTTGGAGATCCTCTTCAGCCGACTGCGCGGGGGGCGCGGGAATCGGGGGCTGGGGGCTTTCGCTCCGGAGCGCGGAGGCTTTGCGCCGGATGCGGTTGATTCCAAACAGGATGTAAAGGACCGGCCCCGCGATGGGCGCCAGCCAGATGATCCCGACCCAACCGGCCGCCGCTCGTGTGTCGCGTTTGTAGAGAATGGCGTGAGCGGCCGTGACCAAGGTCAGCGCCGCCGTCAGCGCTCCCGCGATATAAGGCCATAAATCTAAAATCAACTCAACCATAGAATTGTTTTGGAACCCGGCTTCGCGCTCGACATATTCTAGTATAATAGCGGGGCAACGGAGGATTTAACCCCTTATGAACGTCATCGAAAATATCCGGCGTCAGGCGAGGGCTAACTCCCGCTCCATCGTCCTGCCCGAAGGCGAGGAGCCGCGCACGCTCGCGGCCGCGGGTATATTGGCCCGGGAACAATTGGCGCGGGCGGTGCTGCTGGGGGACCCTGAAAAAATCGGGAAGGATGCCCGGAGCCGGAACATCGACCTCTCCGGAGTCAAAATCGTCGATCCGCGCAGCGATCCCAAAAAAAAGCTTTACGCCGAAAAGCTGGCGGAGTTGCGCAAGCACAAGGGCCTGGAGGCTTCCGAGGCTGAAAAGATTCTCTCCGATCCCATTATGTTCGGCACCATGATGCTGGAATCCGGCGATGTCGACGGGTTTTTGGCCGGGGCCATCCACGCCACGGCCGACACCGTCCGTCCCGCGCTCCAGATCATCCGTCCCGCCCCGGGAGTGCGGACCATCTCCAGTTTCTTCATCATGGTGGTGCCCGACTGCTCTTTGGGCGACAATGGGGTGTTCATCTTCGCCGATTGCGCCATCAATCCCGATCCGAGCCCGGCCAAACTCGCCGGCATCGCGGTCGCCTCCGCGCGCATGGGGGCCCGGCTCTGCGGACTTGTGCCCAGGGTCGCCATGCTGTCTTTTTCCACCAAGGGCAGCGCCGAGCATGAGTTGGTCGAGCGCGTGCGCGAAGCCGCGCGCTTGGCCAAGGAAAAGGCGCCGGACCTCGATATAGACGGCGAACTCCAGGCCGACGCGGCCTTGATCCCGGAAATCGGGGAGAGAAAGGCTCCCGGAAGCTCGGTGGCCGGGAAGGCCAACGTTTTGATCTTTCCGGATTTACAGAGCGCCAATATCGCCTATAAGTTGGTGCAGCGTTTGGCCAAGGCCGAGGCGATAGGCCCTATTCTGCAGGGCTTCAATAAGCCGGTCAACGATCTTTCCCGCGGCTGCAGCGTTGACGATATCGTCAACCTCGCCGCGGTCACTGCGATCCAAGCCGGGTTTGGAGCCAATTAACGCGCGGTTAACGGCCCGGCGGCCGGCCTCCCCCGCGGCGCGGAGTCATGGGGGGAGTTTGGCGCTGCGGCGGATTGGCGCCGGGTTGGCGCATATCCCGGTGTTTTTCCCGCATAACCTCTCGATGTTCGCGCCTCTCTTCGCTGCGCTCAATCCGTTCCTCCCGGCGTTCGCTTCTTTTCTCCATGTGTCGTCGGCGCATGGCGCCTTTTTTCTCGCCCGGTTTTTGGGGGTTCTCCGAAGGCTCGCGGAGCAAATCTCTGCGCATCTCTTTCTGAGACGTCAGAAAGGCCTGGCGCCTTTCCTTTTGCACTTTTTGGAACTCTCGCATTTTTCCCGCGCGTTCCTTTCCTTTGAGATCCTTGATGCCGTCTAGAAAGGCCTTCCTTTCAGTCTTCATGTCCGTCTCGAAGCGCTGGCGGGCGGCCTTTTGCTGTTTATCAATCACTTTCGGATTCGGCGCCTTTCTCTCCGCCACGCCCTGAGTCTGCTCTGCCGGCTGTTGTTCTTCGATTACCGGGGTCTTGATTTCATCCTCGGCCGGTTGTCCCCAGGCGCAAGGATTGTGGTAAAGTCCGGCGACCATCGCAAACAAATACGCCCATTTTTTCATGGCTGCTCCTCCTTACGGTTCCACGCGCACCTTGAGCTTCTCTCCCACGGCGCGGAAAATAGAGGCCCACTCCCGGGCGGCGTCGTCGCCGCTCTCGGCCTTTTGCCGCATCTGCGGATAGAAGTCTTTCAAGACGGCGTAAAAAATATTTTGAGTATTCCAAAGACTGAATTGAAAAATGGGAATGTCGGCGAGGCCGGCCACCTTATTGAGTTTCTTAAGGGGCGCCAGTTCGGAGGGCGAGGCGCGCAAACTTTCAGCCAAGTGCTCCAGAGTTCCCTTAAGCGTGTAGCCCAAGCCGGCGCCGTCGAGATGGATTTTCAGTTTTTTGGCCTCCTCCAAAAGGGGGTGGATGCGATCGGCGTCGGGGTTTTCCCCCTCAAGCGCGTCGCGCAAAGCCGTGTTCAAGGCGATTTCCGCCGCCGCCAGAAGGCCTTTGGGCATGGGGAGGCCGAGGTCGGATAAGAAACGCATCAGGGGCGCCCGGTTTTCGTAAAGCTGGCGGTAGACCGCCTCGGACTCGGCCAAAGTGGATTTGAGGATCAGGTCCAGAATCTTGCGCTGCTCGTCCCTAAAGAGAAGCTTAAGGGAGTAAGCGCCGGCGCCGAAGTGCTTGTCCATGCCGCGCAGGACCTCCGGCAAGTCCGTTCGGGCGAAGGCTTCGGTCAACTCGGCGACGAAGGCGGCATAGGCCTCCTCTCCCTGGAACGTCAGTGTTCCGCCGCTCAGGTTGTGGTCCCCCAGGTGCAGGATACCGAAGCTGATCCGCTCGGATTCGCCGGTGATTTTCGAGGTGACCCGCGCCCGGCCCAGGGCGAGGCGGGCCTTTCCGGCCGGAAGCAGCTTGTAGTCTTCCCGCTCCACGCCGTAGCAATAGACGCCGGCGTGCTCGTCGTGGCCGTCGAACAGGGAGTTCACGGCGTAGTGGGCGCCCACCTTGCGGAGGTCGACCATGGCCGGCCGGACGAGTTTGTCGTAGATGGCGCGTCCATCTCGGTATTTCGCGCTGTTGCCTCCGGCCTTCTCAAGCCGCTCCAAAAAACCTTGTTCGATGGAGTCTCCGAAAAGCTCCTGGGCCAACTGCACGACGCGTCCGGCGTACATGATCACCTGCACGGTTTCGATGCCCGAAATGTCATCGAAGAACCAGCCGCAGCTGGTGTACATGAGCATGGCGTGGCGCTGCATTTCCAGAAGCTTCAGCGCGAGGATTTTTTCGTTTTCCTCCAGGGGCCGCAAGGCATGGTCCTCCAGAAAGCGGTCCACGTTGCGGGTCGAGCGGTCCAGAACGACCCGGATATAGTCGTTCCGCGCGGCCCACGGGTCTTTGAATATTTCTCCCGCTTTGCGCTCAAAGCGGGGGGCCGTCTCGTCGCGCAGCCAATCGAGGGCCTCGCGCAAAGGGGCGCGCCAAGCCTGTTTCCATCCCGGGTGAGAGCCGCTGCTGCATCCGCAATCGCTTCGCCAGCGCTCGACGCCGTGCGCGCAGCTCCACGAGGTGTTCTCGCTGATTTGGACCTCGTGAACGGGAGGGTGCTTCTCCAGGTATTGGCCGTAGTTGCAGAGGCGGACCGAGGGATCGGATTGGATGGAGCGCAGGGCGTAGGCGAGGGCCATATCCCCGAAAGTGAAATGGTGGCCGAAGGTTTCGCCGTCGGTGGCGATGTGCGCGAGTTGGTGGCGCTTGCGTTTGAAATTCAAGCAGCCCATCAGCCGCCTGGCGAAATGCCCCCCGTCGGAGAGCAGGCGCTCGAAAGCGACCGCGCGGGAGAGGGGACCGTTGTAGAAAAAAACGTGGATTTTTCTGCCCGAGGCCAAGTTGAACTGATAAGCGCGGGTAGGGTCGATCCGGGCGCCGAGGATTTTCCGCCAAGTTCCGCCTTTGAGGCGCCGCAGCCCCGCGGCCTGGTGCGGGGCGAGGATGGTGAATTTTATCCCGAACTCGGCCAGAATATCCAGGCTTTCCAGGTCCACGGCCGTTTCCGGAAGCCACATGCCTTCGGGCATACGGCCGAAGCGGCGCTTAAAATCTTCAATACCCCAAGCGGTCTGGGTGGTTTTGTCGCGGCGGTTGGCCAGCGGCATGAGGACGTGGTTGTAGACATGCGCCAGGGCGGCGCCGTGCCCGGAGAAAAAGTCGCGGCTTTCCAAGTCGGCTTGGATGACGGCCCGGTAAACCGCGGGGGCATGGACCTCGAGCCACGACAGCAACGTGGGGCCAAAGTCGAAGCTGATTTTAGAATAGTTGTTGACGATCTCGACGATGCGGCCGCGGTCGTCCTGAATG
>JACQRQ010000001.1 GCA_016206405.1 Elusimicrobiota bacterium
GGGCGCGAGTTCGTGAGCGCCCCGGCCCGAAGCGACATTCCTCGAATGCAAAGGGTCGCGCAGGGGAATCCCGTACAGGCCATTCCCCCGCTTAATTCGGGAAACGCCTTTCCAAGAGTTTTCAAGGAAGCCGCCCCAAAAACTTCAGCGCCGGGCACACCCGGATTCCCGCCGCAGAAACGTAGTCTTTTTTCCCCTCCGCCGCGATTTGCCAGGCCTCGCATTCTTTAAAGCGGGCTTTCAAGTATTTCAGCCCCCTGCCTATTTCCGCGTCGCTTTGTTTGCACTCCACCATCTGCAGAGGCCTGCCGTCTTCCAGCACCACAAAGTCCACTTCCCTTCCTTCCACGTCCCTGAAATATCTTAATTCAACGTTTCTGCCCTTGGCGTCCTGCTCAAAATGCGCCCATTTCAGCAGGTGGGCGGCGACCAAGTTTTCAAAACGCAGGGATGGCTCCGCAATGAGGGACCAGTCAAAGTGGTAGTGCTTCTGCTCCTTTTTAACCGCCCTTACCCTGGGCGGACCAAAGGGAGCGATCCTAAAGACGGCGTACATTCTTTCCAGGCTCTGCATCCAGCGCGAAACCGTCTTATGGCTGATTTGGAGGTCCTCCCGCAGGGCGTTTAAAGACAAGGGGCTGCCGACAAGTTCCGGGAGCCGCAACATCAACATCTCCAGGTTTCCCAGGTCCTGTATGCCTTCCAGGCTTGCAATATCTTCGCGCACCAGGCGGCTTCGATATTCCCTGGACCAGCGCTTGGCCTCCGTTTCAGACCCGCTGAAGAACGGCTCCGGAAACCCTCCCAGGGTCCAAAGGTCCTGGAAATCCCTGCCGGTTTTAATTTGAAGCTCTGCGACGGAAAAGGGGTGGAGCCTTAAGTAGTGGTACCTTCCCTGGAGCGAATCGCCGCCGAAGCGGTAGTAATCCAACCGGGCGCTGCCCGTGACCAGAATTTTCCTGCGCTTGCCTTGCAGGTCGTAAAGCCCCTTGAGATAGTTCCTCCAGGAGCGGTATTTGTGAATTTCGTCAAATACCCACAAGGGAGCGGGAGGAAGCTCCCGCTTTAATATTTTCTCGCGATGCTCCGGGATATCCCAATTGAGATATCCGGCCGGTTTTTTTAGGAGGGTTTTGGCCAGCGTAGTCTTGCCGACCTGCCTGGGACCGCCCACAAAAACCATTTTTTTGGCCAGGTCTTTTTCCGCCTGTCCCGCAAGATAGCGCTTGATGAGAGGCATGGCCAAAGCATACGACTTTTTTGGACACTAGTCAAAAATACTTGTTAGTTTTTTGACCCCCTGAAACGGCATGGATAGTGTGGTATAATCATCAAAATTTGAATATTATAAGGAGCGCCCGCGGCCGGGGCGCGGGGCTTTGGGAACCTTTGGAAAAACCGCGTGTCTAATTTTATATCGGAAGAAGATCTCATCGAACAGTATTCGGGGCGGGTCTATAATTTATCCTTGAAGCTGATGGGCGATGCGACCGCGGCCGAAGACTTGGCCCAGGAGAGCCTTATCAAGGCCCTCAAAGCTCTGGAAGATTTCCGGGGGGATTCTCAGGTGGGGACATGGCTCTATCGCATCACTCTCAATACGTGGAAGAATCGCCTGCGTTATGAAAAAAGCCGCGCCGACTCCCAGACGCTGTCTTTGGACGCCTCCCCGGACGGCGCGTCCGGCCCGGACGGCGACCGGAGCCGGAGCCTGGAAATCCCCGCGGATGAGCCGCCGCCGGGAAAGGCCATCGAGAGCGAACAAACCGCGGTTTTGGTGAATAAGGCCTTGCAGGAGCTCGACCCGGAAAGCAGGGCGATTGTCATTTTGAGGGAAAACGAGGCCAAGAGCTACCGGGAAATCGCGGATGCGCTCGACATCCCGGAGGGCACGGTCAAATCACGGTTGTCTCGGGCCAGAGAGGAACTCAGAATAAAACTTCTGCCCCTCATCCGACAAGAACAGTGAGCTAAAGGTATGACACATATAAAGGAATTACTATCCCCCTATATGGACGAAGAGCTCCCGGAGGAGCAAAAGCGGCAGGTGGAAGGTCACTTGCCCCTTTGCCGCGATTGCAGCCGCCATTACCAAGAGCTTAAAGCCGCCTCAAAACTCATTCAGAGCTTGCCGGAGGCCGCCCTTCCGGCGCAGTTCACCCGGCGACTTCAAAATCCGATTGAAAAATTTGCGGAACCAGGAGGCTGGAACTGGAACCCTTTCGCGCCCATCCGGATGATCAGCGTCGCCGCCTGCGGGCTGGCGGCATGGGCGGTGGTCCTGTTGATGGCCCCCTCGCCGGAAAATTCTCTCCCGCCGTCAAAAAACACCTTGGTGGTGATTCACGGCCTCTCCAAGAATGCGGTTTCCGGGACGGTTTCAAGTCAGAGAATCGCGGCGCCCAAGGCGTCCGCGCCTGCCGCGGCCTTCGCAGAGCTTAAGAACGATGAAAGCGCCGATGGTTTAAGTCGAGGCGCGGCGGCCCCCTTCGCAGGGCTTCGGGGACCCGGAAGCGCCGGAGGCGCGGCGGCCCAGACTCTCGCGGAATCCGGTCGCCCGCAGGCTGAGGCTGAAGAATCCATGAGCCCCAAGCCAAAATATGTGGACATGGCCGGCGAGAGGATCGGCGCCGGGTCGCCTTCGCGGGCCCAAAGGTGGAGAACCGCCGCGGAGAGCGACCTTCAAGGGCCGCCACCCTCCGCTGCTTCGCCGCAGACCTTTTCTGCGCAGGCCAATTTCAATAAGTCCAAACTTGCGTCTTCGGAGGTCAAGGCGGATGCCAAAGCCGCCTTCGCTCCACCGCCATCCATCCAGAGCGCGCGCGCCAAAGATCAACCGATTGAATGGAGGCACATTTTTGGAGGCTTTCCCGAACCGGCTCAGTTTGTGGTGCGGGACTCCAAAAAGTGGCAGGACCTCTGGACCAAGATGGGCAACGAAAAAGCGCCGGAAATCGATTTCTCCAGCACCATGGCCGTCGTCGTTTTTATGGGAGAAAAAAACTCAGGCGGCTATACGACGGAAATCCTGGACGCCAAAGCGGAAGGGGACCGGCTCATCGTGCGCTATCGCGAAAACACGCCGGCTCCGGGACTTTTCGTCGTCATGGCCCTGACCCAGCCCTACCATATCAAGCTCTTCCCCCGCAGCGACAAAACGGTCGTATTCGAGAAAGTTAAGTAGATCCGTCGTTGCAATGCCAGACCCTACCAGACTTTGGGCCCCCTAAGGATGAGCTCCCCGGCCCCCGGACCGGTAGATATAAAGGAAATAGGCAGATTCAAAAGCCTCTCCACCCTGCGCACATACGACTTGGCTTGGGGGGGCAACTTTCCGAATTCCCGCAGTCCCCGTATATTTCCGGAAAAACCCGGCAGAAGCTCGTACACCGGCTCTACCGCAAACTGCATGCTCTGGGACACCGGAAAATGAGCCACAGGCTTGCCACGGAAGCGGTAAGCGACGCATATTTTAAGCGGATGAATGCCGCTCAAAACGTCTAATTTGGTCAGGGCCAGGGACTCAAGCCCGCCGACTTTCACGGCGCGGCGAAGCTGCGCCAAATCCAGCCAGCCGATCCTCCGCGGACGGCCCGTCGTCGCCCCGTATTCTCCAGCTTTTTCGCGCAAAGCCCCCGCCAAACCGGCGGGCATTTCGGTGGGAAAAGGACCGGCGCCGACCCGCGTCGTATAAGCTTTGGCGACGCCCAAAACGCCGTCAAGTTGCCTCGGGGCCAAACCGGCGCCCACGCAGGCGCCCCCCGCCACGGGACTCGACGAGGTCACGAAAGGATAGGTGCCGACGTCCAAATCCAGCATCACGCCTTGGGCCCCCTCAAATAAAATCCGCTTTCCCGACGACAGGCCCTGATGCAGGTACTCGACGGTGTCCACGCAGTAGGGCCGAAGCTCCTCGGCCATGCGGCGGTACCCTCTCAGGGCCTCCTTTTTCAATTCCGCCGGCTTGCCCAAGCGCCGGATCTCGGCGGCATTGCTCTCCAGCGCGAAATCCAAATTTTTTCTGAAGGCCGGCGGATCGATGAAATCCGCCATCCGAATGCCGCGGCGCGCGACCTTGTCGATATAACAGGGCCCGATGCCCCGGCGCGTGGTCCCGAGCGGGCGCTCGGTCGTCTCGCGCAAAGCGTCCAAGCGGATATGGTAGGGCATGACGATGTGGGCGCCGAGGCTGATCCGCAGCCGGCCGCGGACCGAGATCTTCTTTTTTTTCAAAAAGCGAATCTCCTCCAAGAGCCCCTGGGGCGAAATCACCACGCCGTGGGCGAGAACGCCGACTTTGCCGGGCAGCAGAATGCCGGAGGGCAAAAGGTGCAGGGCCAGCGTCTCGCCGCGATGCACGACCGTGTGCCCGGCGTTGTTGCCCCCTTGGTAGCGAACGACGGCGTGGGCGGAGCGGCTCAGATAGTGAACCAGCTTGCCTTTGCCCTCGTCGCCCCACTGCGCTCCCACGACCACCAAAGCCGGCATATTCGGCCTCCGGCGCCTTGTCCCCGCTACACACGCGGATGCGCTTTTTGATAAACCTTTCTTAAATGCTCAAGAGAGACGTGCGTGTAAATCTGAGTGCTCGACAAATTCTTGTGGCCCAGCATTTCCTGCACGGACTTCAAATCGCAGCCCCTGTCGAGCAGATGCGTGGCGAAGGAGTGCCGGAACATATGCGGCGTGAGCGCCTTTGAGAACTTAGCGGCTCGCGCCCATCTGCGGACGATGAGCGGCACCGCCGCGCTGGAAAGCCTCCGGCCCCGGACGCTCACAAACAAAGGCTCGGCGCCCTGGAAAGATTTCCCCTGAGCTTCCGTGGAGCGCCGCACGGAGAGGTAGCTTCGAAGCGCGGCCAATGCCGGCTGGCCGACCGGCACCAGCCTCTCGCGGGAACCCTTTCCCATCACCCGGATGAAGCCGGCGATGAAATCCACGTCGCCGGCGTTTAACTGGCAAAGCTCCGCCCGCCGGATGCCGGTCGAATACAAAAGCTCCAGGATGGCGATGTCCCGCTCCCCCTGCGCAGCCCCAGGAGCAGTGCCCTGGGACCCAGAAGCCCCAGAGGGGCGTGGGGAGCTGCGGGGACCCGGTTGCGCCCCCAGCAGCGCGCTCATCTCTTCCTCGGTCAAGAAACGCGGCAGAAGGCTCTCTTTTTTGGGCAGAGGCAGCCCGATAAATGGATCGGCTTTGAGCTCTCCCTGCTCGACTAAAAATCGCACGAAGGACCGCAGGCTGGCGATCTTGCGAAGCACCGAAGCCCGCCTCAAAAAGCCCCCGCGCGCTCCGGCGCCTTTCCGGCTCTGCAAAAAAGCGAGGTAAGCGCGCAGCCGGCCGCGATCAAACTCCACGGGACCTTCGACACGCGCCTCCTGCGCTTCAATCGTCCCTGAGCTCGGCGAAGGGTCCGCCGCCCCCACAAATTCTAAAAAATCAAGGAGATCGCGCTCGTAAGCGCGCAGGGTGTGCGGGGAGTAATTTCTTTGGGCCTTCAATTCGCCCAGGAATTTATGGAGCGAGTTGTTCATGTCGCCGGCTTTACGCCGTCTCGGGTTTTTTCTTGGACACAGCGGATTTTTTAGATCTTGCGGGCTTCTTGGCGGCCGCTTCGGCCGGCGGCTTTCCGTCAACCGCCGGAGCGGCGCTCTCCGCGGCCCCAGGTCGGGAGCTCGATACGCCGCTCTGCGGCCCCGCTGGTCCCTTGCCGCCGGCAGAGGGTTGACTCTCCGGCGGCTTTCCATCGGCCGCCGGAGCGGCGGGCGCAAGCCCGCCGGCGCGGATTGTCTCCGCCTCCTCCTTGGAAACGGAGATCAGGTTGCGGCATCTCGGAAACCCGGAGCAGGCCAAAAACGGCCCGCGCTTTCCCTGCCGGAGCCACAGCGGCCTTTGGCACTTGTTGCAAAGGCGAGCGGTCACCACGGGCTGGGAACCCTGAACTTTATTGCCGTCGGCGTCGAGCGAAAAGGTGTTTTTGCAGGCCGGATAGCCCGAGCAGGCCAGAAAGCGGCCGCGCCGGCCGGAGCGGATCACCATCGGCTTGCCGCAAAGGTTGCAGCTCTCGCTGGTGGGCGTCGGCACCATCTTTTCGCCTTTGTCGGAAAGCGGGATTTTTCCTTTGCAGCGCGGAAAATTGGAGCAAGACAGATATTGTCCGTAGCGGCTCTCCCGCAGGAGCATGCTTTTGCCGCATTTTGGGCATTTTTCGGCGCTCTCTTTCGGAACGACCTTGTCCTCTTTCATGTCCAGCCGGGCTTTGTCCAGGGCTTTGGCGAAAGGCTCGTAAAAATCGGAGACTACTTTTTGCCAGGCGGTCTCGCCCTCGGCGACTTTGTCCAAAAACTCCTCCACTTCGGCGGTGTAGGTCAAGCTCACGACGTCCTTGAAATGATCCTTGAGCTTGGCGGTGACCAGCACGCCCAGATCCGTGGCCAGGATTTTCCGGTCTTTGCCCTCGATGCGCACGTAGCCCCGCTCCACCACGGTTTTGATCGTGGGGGCGTAGGTGGACGGGCGCCCGATGCCGTGCTTTTCCATCGCGCGGATTAAGCTGGCCTCGTTGTAGTGCGGCGGCGGGCTGGTGTGGTGCTCCTGCGAATTGAGCTTGACCAATCGCAGATCATCGCCCTGCGCCAGGGGCGGAAGCTCGCTGTCGTCATCCTTGTCGTCGGACTCCGACTTCCCGTAAACTTTCAGGTAGCCGGCGAACACGAGCGTCCGGCCGTTGGCGCGAAACACGGCCTCGCCGGCGCCGACGTCCACGCCCAATGTGTGGTAGCGGGCCTCGGACATCTGGCTGGCCACAAAGCGCGTCCAAATCAAATCGTAGAGCTTGAGCTGTTCGCCCGACAAATGCGCCGCCACGTCCTGGGGCTTCCTGAAGACGCTGGTGGGGCGGATGGCCTCATGCGCTTCCTGCGCTCCCTTGGCCTTCGTTTTGTAAACCGGCGCCGCCTCCGGCAGATAGGTCTGGCCGTATTCCTGCAGCACCAGCTTGCGGGCCTCCTCTTGCGCCGCGCGGGCGACCGAGAAGGAATCGGTGCGCATGTAGGTGATGAGCCCCTCGCTAACCTCCTGCCCCAGCGCCACGCCCTCGTAGAGGCCTTGGGCGATGCGCATGGTCCGCTCGGAGGAAAACCCCAGGCGCCGGGAGGCGTCCTGCTGCAAAGAGCTGGTGACGAACGGGGGCTGCGGCTTGCGGCGCAAGTCCTTGGCTTCGACGCTCAAAACCTCGTACTTGGACCCGCTGAGCGTCTCCACGATGTCCTGCATTTGCTTCGCGGTCTTAAAGCAGGTGAAGCCGACGCGGTAGTCTTCGGAAAAAAGCTTGTGGGTTTTGGTAGCCTCCACCTTCTCGCCCTTCCAGCGGACCAGTTGGGCCTCAAACGGCGGGAAGCCCTTTTTTTCCAGCTCGGCGCTCAGCCGCCAAAACGCCTCCGTCTTGAAATTCTCCATCTCGTGCTTGCGCTCGACCACCAGCCGCAAAGCGACCGATTGAACGCGGCCGGCCGATAGGCCTTTTTTTATCTTGCTCCATAAAAGGGGGGACAACTTGTAGCCCACCAGCCGGTCCAGAACGCGGCGCGCCTGCTGCGCGCTGACCAAATTCATGTCGATGGCCCGCGGCGCTTTCAAGGATTCCTGGATGGCCGAGGCCGTGATCTCGTGGAAGGTGATGCGGCGGATTTTTTCCGGAGGAAGATCCAGTATCTCCACCAAATGCCAGGCGATCGACTCGCCCTCGCGGTCGTGGTCGGTCGCCAGATAAACCCATTTCGACTTATCCGCGGCGGCCTTGAGGGCCGGAAGCAATTTCCTGGTCCTGGGCAAAAGGACGTAGGTGGGTTTGAAGCCCTTTTCGATTTCAACCCCCAACTCCTGCCCGGGCAAATCGCGCACGTGGCCGAAGGAGCTCAGCACCGTGAAATTCTTGTCCACAAAGCGCGAGATGGTTTTGACCTTGGTCGGAGACTCTACAATCGCAAGTATGTGATCAGGCATAATAGGGCCGCTCTTATTATAGTGGGTAAGTAAGGAATCTGCAAC
>JACQRQ010000002.1 GCA_016206405.1 Elusimicrobiota bacterium
ACCGGACACCCTGCGCCCTCTGAGAGCGCCCCTATCTCAGACTCGCCACCTGGGAATGCGGTCTCCGGCAGGATGGGGGCCCCCCTCTGGGGGACCGCCGGTGCTCGAAGCACGGCGGAGAGCGCCGGGAGGGTTTTCTCCAGACATCCCCGGGCCACCCGACGCCCTATCCAAATTTGCCTCTTAATCGCAAATCCGGCGGCCCCCTGGAGAGTTAAGGAAGTAGAAAACTCATCGGTTTCCGGCGTCTTGGAATTAATTTGAATTAAGACTTGATGGAGCGGTTGACTACTAGGACGGAGGTCTCTATCAACTGGACGGCGGTTTGCCTTAGGCTCGGAAGGATATCCCGGCCGGTGAAGGTTTGTGCCCGGCCGTCGTTGTAGACGCGCTTGACGGATATCAGTTGACCGCCGGGGGAGGAAAACTTGAAAACAAGGTTGTATTTGTCGGCGCCTTTGGAGGCGAGCGTTATCTCCATATATTCCGGAAGAATCTCTTCCTTGGCCTCATGCAGACTGATGAGTATTCCTGATTTCCCGTCCTTGGCAAAATAAGAAAGAGTGCGGTTGACGTACTCCTGCGAGTTTTTGACCTCCATCGGAAGGCCGGCGCGGTTTTTTCGGATGGCATCGCTCAGCCAAAGAAGCTTCGTGGCGTCGTCCCAGTCGCCTTTGGCGATCGCCGCGCTGTCTTCCGTCTTGGAAGTTCCCAGCGCCTCAGCGTTCTGGTCCACAAAATCCTTCAAGGCGCCGCCGATGCGCTCATTGACCTGGGCCATCAAATCCCCGATGCGGATGAGCTCGGGCTTCTCCAGAGAATCCACCTCCATCGCGCCGCGCAATTTGGCGTAAACGAATAGATCCCCCCGGCCCTCCTCCACCTCTTTGGAAAGCGCTTGGACTTCTTTTTCGACGACCCATTTAAGAAAATCGGCTTTTTGATCCAGGGTCAGCTCGGACATATTCACAATTTGGGAGGGGGGATGCGCTCCCATAAGCTGCGCGAAATCGCTCACCTGCTGCTCCGTCGCGAAGCCCTTTTGCACCAGCCGGGAAAGCGGTGAAGAGGTCCATTCGACGGGTTGGCTTCTAATCCGGTAGAGGTAGGTTTTCCAAGCGTTGACATGCGGGCCGCGGGCCGCCGAGGCGGCCAGACTCAAATCGGAGGCGGCGATCGTCACCAAGAGGCAAAGAAGCGTCGCCTTGAAAAACGAGGGTGCGAATGAGGCGTTGGGGCTGCGCATGGCTAAATATCCGACGGGTTGGCCAGATAGGCGTTGACCACACCGGTCCAGTAATTGAGCCAATCAGCGGCCAGTGTGTGGAGATTCGATTCTATGGCGCCGCCGGATTGGCCGCCGGTGGAGCCGTCCGCGTTGACCCAGCGGACGGCGAAGAGTTCTTCGGCCTTGCCTGTTGAAAATTTATAGAAAAACCGGTTTCCATCCTGTTCCACCTCGACTTCGACATATTCCGGCAAGTAGGGGCTTGTCGGTTCGTACAGAGCCATGGACGTTTTGCCCCGGAAATTCTCCGGGATAGTGTAAACGGACTTGATTTTGTATCCATGGGCGGAATCCCGTATCGCGTAGCGGTCGAGCTCGCCGGCCCTGAGGCTCCACAGCACGCGTTTGAATTGCGTCGCGTTTTGAGGGGCCCTTCCCGGGAGCTTCACCGGCGCCGGGCCGGTCAGAGACTCCATGAAATCTTGAATGCTCTTTTTAGATTCCGGGTTCGGGCTTCCTTTTACATCCTGCAGCTCCGGTTTGCGCGCGGATCCGTCAAATTCAGATGAGATTTGTTGAAAGGCCCCCGCCGTTTTCTGCTGCGAGGCCTTCTGCAAAAGCGATTGGACTTGCCCTTTGAGCTCGGAATCCAGGGAAGCGACGGCCAGCGCGCCGTTGAGTTTGGAGAAATCTTCCGCTTCCATGCGGCCCGCCTTGATTCTGTCCGACAACTGCCCGACCTCTTTTTTGATCAAAAACTTCAAGTAGCCGGTTTCATCGCCGGTCGCCGCCTGCAAGGCGGCCGAGGCCTTCAAGGTGTTGGCGACATGGTGATCGGCCATCAAATCGGCGAAATCGCCGACGTTCTTGTCGCTAAAAAGGTTGAAGCCGAGCTTGGAGAGGGGGGAATTGCCCCAGACGGCGGGTTGGGCCCTTAAACTTGTCAGATGGCTTTTCCAGGCTTGCGCTCCCCGGCCCAGAATGGCGGCATAGAGGGGTACTGCCGCCATCCCGAGCCAGATCGCGCTTGCCAAGACCGTTAAAACCGTTTTTCTCGATGTTCGTCTCATGTTCTTCACCTACGCTAATAGTTTAAGCGTTTCAGGCGGCGCCGCCTGAGGCGAAGGGCCCATTTTTTTCTGGGTCTTTGGACCTATGGGCCGTGAGGATGTTACGGCAGGATCGAGGAGGCGCGCCCGATAGAGCGGGCGCCGAAGCGTTTGCGGATGGTGTCCATCGTGGATTGCAGGCGTTCGTCGTTGCGGCCTGACATCTGCTCGAAGAGCTCCAGTTGCCGGCTGGGTTCGGTTTGAGGGGAAAGCCCCGCGGCCGTCAGGCCGACCAAGCGCACGGGCCGGCCGACAATCTTAAAAGACTCCAACAAGCGGCAACCTATCTCGTAAAGCTGACGGCCGGACTGGAGCGGTTCCCGGACGCTCATTTGGCGGGTGTGGGTTTCAAAGCCGGCCCAACGCAGCTTCAAAGCGACCGTTTTAGCCCTGAAGCCGTCCTTGCGCAGGCTGCCGGCGACTTCGTCGGCCAGGCCGAGCAGGCACTTTTTGACCTTGCCGGGGTCTAAAACGTCTTTTTCAAAGGTATGCTCCTTGCCGATGGATTTCGTCGCGCGCTGCGGCGTCACGGGACGGTCATCCACTCCGCAGGCAAGCTGCCAAATCAATCCCCCGTGCTTGCCGAAGCGGCTTTGCAGTTCCTTCATCGAGCGGCGGGACACGTCGCCGATGGTTCTTATTCCCAGGGCGTTTAATTCCCGCTCCATGCGAGGGCCGACGCCCCATAACTTGGCCGCCGGCAGGGGATGCAGGAAGCTCAAAAGAGATTGCGGAGGAACTTCCACCAGCCCGTCCGGTTTATGAATCTCGGAGGCGATTTTGGCGGCTAATTTATTGGGAGCGATGCCGACGGAGACCGTCAAGCCGGTAGTTTGGAGTATTCTGCGCTTGATATCCGCGGCGATTCGAAGCGGAACGCCCAGAAGCTTTAAGGAATTTGAGATGTCCAAGAAGGCTTCGTCAATGGAGATGGGCTCCACCAGCGGGCTGAAGTCGTCCAATATTCTCATGATTTCATCGGAGACGCCGGCGTAGACCCGCATGCGCGGACGGACGTAGACGCCGCCGGGGCAAAGGCGCCACGCTTGGCCGATGGGCATGGCCGAGCGCAGTCCGCAACGGCGGGCCTCATAGCTGCAGGCGGCCACCACGCCCCGGCCCCGGCCTTCTTGAGGATCGGCGCCGACGATGACGGGGCGGCCCTTCCACTCCGGATGGTCGCGCTGCTCCACGGAGGCGTAAAAGGCGTCCACATCCACGTGCAAAATGGTTCTCACGCGAGAGGGGTTTTACTGGCCGGCCGCTCATCTTCCAAACCCAGCTTTTCTTCCAAGCGGCGGACTTTGACCAGAAGTTCGGGCAATCTTTCCATGGCGGCGTGTATCTTATGCATTTGGCGCGCCGGTTTGGCCGGCGTGCCGAAGTAGGCTTGTTTGGGCTCCGTGTCCTGGGCGACCCCGGACATGCCCATGACGATGGAGCCCCGGGCGACCTTGAGATGATCTTTGACGATGACCATTCCCGAGATCATCGCCCCGTCCTCTATCACGACCGAGCCGCCGATGGCGGTGTTTCCTACGATGTAGATATAGCGTCCCAACTGGGCGTTATGCCCGATATGGACTTGATCGTCTATTTTTGTGTGCTCGCCGATCGTGGTGCTTTCGATGGTGGCGCGGTCTACGGTGCAGCCGGCGCCGATCTCGACGTCGTCGCCGATGGAGACGTTTCCTATCTGGGGGATTTTGTGCCTTTGGCCCGGCTCATCGTAGAACCCGAAGCCGTCGGCCCCGATGACCGTGCCGCCGTGGATGATGCAGCGTTTCCCGACGCGGCAGTGGTGGCCTATCACCACGCAGGCGTAGAGCACGCTGCCTTCGCCGATCTCGCCATAGGGCTCTATGACGGCGTTGGGATAAACGACGCAATGGGCGCCGACCACGGCGCCTTCCATCACCACCGCGCCGGGCAGCACGACGGCCGTATCCGCGATGCGCGCCGAGGGGTGAACGGCAACCGCCGGATATTGCCCGGGCTTAAACCGCGGCGTCTTGTCGAAGAGCTTTAGGAGTTTGATGAAAGCAGTGCGGGCTTGGCCGTCCGGCGCGACGAGCGCGCGGCTGAATTGATCGGCCAACCCGGCCGTCGTCAGGACGGCGCCGCGCTCGGCGCATAAAGGATGCCGCCTTAATACGTTTTTGGATTCGATGAAATATAGATAGCCGTCTTCCAGCGGCTGCTCGGGCGCCAGCCGTTCGATGTCGCGCAGCCCGCGTACCGCGCAGCCGGCGCCGCCTTTGACCGGGATATTTAAAGCCTCTCCAATTTCATGCAGCGTCATTTGTCCCTCCAAACCTCTGAAGTTATTATACCAACAATGAGCCCAAGCGAGGTTTATCGCCCGGCCAATTCTTCAATCCGTTTCCATTGCCGGGGAGTGACCGGCTGCACCGAAAGCCGGCTGTGGCGCAGGAGCGGCATGTCCCGGAGTTCCGGCGAGGACTTTATCGCTTCCAAGCCGACGGGATTTTTGAACTTGGCCAGCAAGCGGACGTCCACCTGGAACCAGCGCGGATTGTCCTTAGAGGCGGCGGGGTCGTAGGCGGCGCTTTTTTTGTCAAACTGGCTGGGGTCCGGGTAGGCCTCCCGGACGACCTCGACCGTCCCGACGACGGCGGGAGGGTGGACGCTGGAGTGGTAGAAAAAAGCGCGGTCCCCTTTCCGCATGGCTTTGAGGAAATTGCGGGCCTGGTAATTGCGCACGCCGTCCCAGCCGGCCGCGCGCTTCTCGGCGCGCGCCAAGTCGTCTATGGAAAAAACCCCCGGCTCCGATTTCATCAGCCACAAGCGGATCATCGCCGTCATTGTAGTACACACCGCGGCGTTTTGTCGATAAGACAAGAAAATCGTCTCCCGCGGCGGGAATTTGTTAAACTATCGTTGTGAAAAATCCGGGCGATATTCTGCTGATTTCCTGCTACGAGCTTGGCTGCCAGCCGGCGGGTTTGGCCGCCGCCGCGGCTTCGTTGCGGGAGATCGGGTTCTCTCCGGAAATCCTCGACCTCTCCGTGCAGGCGTTCGATCCGGAAAGGGCGAGGCGCGCGCGCTTCGCGGGCATCAGCGTGCCTATGCACACGGCGTTGCGATTGGGCGTCAAGACGGCGCGCCGGTTCCGCGAGCTCAACGCGGGCTGCCACATTTGCTTCTTCGGCCTTTATGCCCAACTCAACGCGGAATATTTACTGGAAGAGACGGCCGATTCCGTCATCGGGGGCGAATATGGAGCGCCGCTTCGCACGTGGGTGGGACAATTGGCCCATGGAAAAAACGGGCCGGTCCCGGGGCTGAGCTTGAAGGGCCGGTTATCTGCGCCCCATCTGGAGAGGGCGCCTTCCGCCGCGCCGGACCGCGATTTATTGCCTTCCCTGGAGCGATACGCCCGCCTGGAGTATCAAGGCGAGAGGCGCTTGGTCGGCGCCGTGGAGGCCAGCCGCGGCTGCAAGCATTGGTGCCGGCATTGTCCCATCCCGCCCGTGTACGGGGGGCGTTTTTACGCCGTAGCCCCCGACTCCGTTGTGAGCGACATCCGCGAACTGGCGCGGCGCGGGGCGCGGCATATTCACTTCACCGATCCTGATTTTTTAAACGGCCCGGCGCACGCCCTGCGCATCGCCCGGGCGCTGCACGAAGCGTTTCCGGAGATGACCTATGACTTCACCGCCAAGGTGGAACACATTCTCAAGCAGCGCCCTCTGTTTAAGGAGTTGGCGGCGATGGGCTGCCTCTTCGTCGTGACGGCGCTTGAGTCCTTGAGCGACCGCGTGCTGGAAAACCTCGACAAGGGCCACACCCGCGGCGACATTTTGCGGGCACTGGCCGTTCTAAAGGAGGCCGGCATCGCCATGCGGCCATCGTTCGTGGCCTTCACGCCCTGGACCTCTTTGGAGGATTACATCGACATGCTGGATGTTATCGAGCACGAGGGGCTCATAGGGCACGTGGACCCCGTGCAGTTGAGCATTCGACTTCTCATTCCTCCTGGGTCCCTGCTTTTGGGCGTCGAGGCGCTCAAGCCATTTTTGGGCGCTCTGAGGCAGGAGAACTTCGCTTATGATTGGAAGCATCTGGACCCTCGCATGGAGGATCTCTGGAAAAGTGTCTGGGGCCTGGTGGAAGACGCCGCTAAGAGAGGCGAGGAGGCGGAACGGACTTTTTATCGCATCCGGGAGAAGGCCCTTTCCATCCGGGACAACAGGCTTCCCGCGCAGACGGCGGTTTATCCTCAGCGGCCTGAAAGCCGCCCGCCGCGCCTGAGCGAGGCCTGGTTCTGCTGCGCGGAGCCCACCGACGCGCAAATTGAAATCGTGGAGGGGTGAGCCGTGTCCGGCAAAATTGAGCTGGTTTTAGGCGACATCACCGAACAAAAGGTGGATGCCGTCGTCAACGCGGCCAATGCCGCGCTTCTGGGAGGGGGCGGCGTGGATGGCGCCATTCACCGCGCCGCCGGGCCGGAGCTCTTGGAGGAATGCCGGAAGCTGGGGGGGTGTCCCACCGGCCAAGCCAAGCTTACCCGAGGCTGCCGTCTTTCCGCCAAGTGGGTCATCCACGCCGTCGGGCCCGTGTGGCGCGGGGGCGATAAGAATGAGGACGCGCTGTTAGCCGGTTGTTACCGGAGCTCCCTGCAATTGGCCCAGGCGCACGGCGCGAAATCCATCGCTTTTCCGGCCATCAGCACCGGCGCCTACCGATTTCCTCCCGAGCGCGCCGCCCGCATCGCGCTTGAAACCGTGCGGACGTTCCTTAATCTTCATCCGGAAATGGAGGTGCGGCTGGTTTGTTTTGACCGCGCCACTTACGGGATTTATCAGTCTCTGATCGCTTAACCTGCCCCATCCGCGCTTTTATACGCAGCCGAAGCGCTCGGCGACGGACCTTGCCGAGGCGACGGCGTCCTCATGCAGGCCGTAGCCGAAATAGCTGCCGCAAAAAAAGGTCGTGCGTCCGTTGTTTAACTGCGGCAAATCGGGGATCGTCGCGCAGGAGGCGAAATCAAAAATAGGCGTGCGCAATATGGTATCGAGCTCGATCAAGTCGCCGCGAATCGGATAATTGGGATGCTGGGCGCTGATGTAATCGCAGTCCTTGGGCGCCTGCGGCTCGTGCCATAGAGCTCCATTGACCGAGGTTCGCATTTTTCCGTCGCGCATTGTGTAGAGGAAGGTGTAGGCCTCGATGAGAGGGCGCGGCGGAAAGGAGGAGTGGTCGCGATGGACGACGACCCGGCCGTCTTTATAACGCCACGCTCCCAGCAGTTTTTTCTCCATGCGGGTCGGTTGGGCGAGCAGCGCCAGCGCCTGATCGGGATTGCAGGCGAAGACGACGGCGTCGAAATGGTGGTTGGAGCCGTCTGCCATCATCACCGTGGCGCCGCCGGAGCTTCGCTCCACGGTCCGGATGACGGCGTTGAAGCGGATTTTGCCGCGGTAGCGCGCGGACAGCGCGTTGACGTAGCGGCGCGTGCCGTCGCGGACGCAGCGCACCGAATACATCGCTTTGGGCGAAATCACATCGAAATGAGTTTTCAATTTATTGAGAAAGAATTCCGCCGGCGCGGCCAGCACCTCATGCGCTTCCATCGAGGAAAGAAGGCACAGCGCGGAGAGGAAGAAAACTTCGGTGTCGCCCGAGAATTCCGGCAGGTCCTGGAGACAACGGCCGAGGGTGACGTTCTTGAGCATTCCCGCGTTGAGCCGGCGCCGGGCGCGCTGGAGACCCAAAAAAAGCTTCGCCAGACTCCGCAAGTTGGCCGCGCTCAATAGCTCCAGGCCCTGATAGCGCACCCCCTTGGCCGACAACGTCAGATAAAGTCCTTTCCGCGTGTCCAGATTGTGAAAGCTCATATAGGAGTTGCACGGCTGGGTGGAAATTCCCAATTCATCGAGCAGGGCGTAGAAATTCTTGTAGCCGGCTTTGCCGGACGCGGCGACGGCGATGTCGAGGATTTCACCCTTGGAAGTCCTGTGGCTGTAGGCGTTGCCGCCGATGCGCGCGGACTTCTCAAACAGCGCGACGTCGTGCCTGCGGTTGAGATAATAACCGGCGGTAAGCCCGGCGATGCCGCCTCCGATGATGGCGATGCGCTTGCCGCCGGAGTTCATACGGCCTCCGGCGCAAACAGCACGGCTTGGCATTTCGGGGCGTAGAGGTACTGCGCCTGAGCGCCGATGCTTAGCGCTCTAAACGCCTCGGCACGGGGGTGCGAACCCAGGCGCAGGCTCGCGCCGCGCCGCAAACAGGCGCCGCCGCGCTCGATTTGGTTGATGAGCAGTTTGGCCCTATGCGGGCGAGCGCCGATCCACGGATAGGTATAGAAGGTCAGTTTATTTTCCTCCTCGGCGGCGCAAGTCCGCGTGGGGATTTTTCGCCCCTCAAACTCCGCAATGAGCTCCCGGCTTTCCTTGTCGCGCAAAGTGCACACCCGGTGCGTCGCGGTCTCCCGGAAGCTGATGTCGGCAAGATACTTCGGGTAATTGAAGAAATCGATGCCGCCGTAAAGGGCCGTCTCCGTGGTCACCGGCAGAGCCGCGACATGGGCG
>JACQRQ010000034.1 GCA_016206405.1 Elusimicrobiota bacterium
TCTGGCCCAGATCGCGGCGGAGGGAGAGCCGGCGACAACCGCGCCGTTGCCGCATCGCCTGCCCGACCATTCGGATGAGCCGTTTTTGGAGGTCGCCCTGGGAAGCCGCGCCGAATGCCTGGTCACCGGCAACCGCGGACACTTCCCGGCGCGGCTATGCTTGGGAATGAAAGTCCTTTCGCCGTCTGAGTTCGTGGAAAGCTTCCGCAAGCGGCCGTGACCGCTATTGGGGAATTGTCGGAGCAAGCGCTGCCTTAATAGCGCTTGTGGAGAGCGCTCAGGTACCCTTCGATTCCTTCCTATAATCTGGCTACCAAAAACCGTAGCCGAGGATGGGTGATTGCGACACCACGCAATCACGCGTTTTTGCCGCATCCGGAGGATGGAAAGGCGCATGGTGCACCGTCAGGCAAAAACCCAGGCTCTGCGCAAACACTTACCTTAACTTGTGTTTGCGCAGAGTCCTCCTCACCCGCGCATCATTCGATGCGCTCCTTCGAAGCCCGCCCGGCACCCCTTCCTACAACCATCCCAGTGGGACACCACTCCGTGGTTTCCCCTATCTCGCTGCCGCTCCACCCCGTCGCTCCGCTCAGGGGTTCCGCTATCTGCCTCCGGGTGAGCGCGTATCTCGGAAGCGCTCACGGGTTTTCGGCGCATCCGGAGGATGAAAAGGTCCATGGTGGACCGTCAGCCGAAAACCCAGGCCCGGAGCAAGCGCTACCTTAATCGCGCTTGCGCAGGGCGCGAGACTCGGCTCGGAACTGCGCCACTGGCGCTTCAGGTGCCGCGAGCTCTGCGAACGGCGCGATTACTTCCTATAATCCAGCTACCAAAAACCGTAGCCGAGGATGGGATCCTTCTCACCCGCGCATCATTCGATGCGCTCCTTCGGAGCCCGCCCGGCACCCCTTCCTACAAACATCCCAGTGGGACACCACTCCGTGGTTTCCCCTATCTCGCTGCCGCTCCACCCCATCGCTCCGCTCAGGGGTTCCGCTATCTGACCCCGGCAGCGCTCAACTCGGCTTCGATTCCTTCCTATATTCTGGCTACCAAAAACCGTAGCCGAGGATGGGAATCGAACCCACAACCTACGGTTTACAAAACCGTTGCTCTACCGTTGAGCTACCTCGGCAAATGCTTGCTTTTTCTTCAGACGTGGCGTTCCCTGCCTCCGGTGTCCATACAGGCGGCCATTTTAATCTATAAATAGTTTCTCGATCGCCGTGAATAGATATTTGCTACCATAATTTCTTTTTGCTCCTCAATGGGAACAAGGACGCGCCTGTATTGCTCCCCTTCGAATCGGTCCAAATCAGTCCACCTTTTCGGCAATTCACTTGACCACAATACTTTCACGGGAATCTTATCAGCCCCCCGCTGCCAGATGAATAGTGGCAACCCAAACCCTGTCTCAATTTTTCCCTCCACCGTACCATCAGTCCAACGCCCTGAAATCCTCTCTAAGATTTCTCGATTAGCGCCCCCTGGTGCCAACGTTCCGTATATAGCCAACCGCTCACCTGGCTGTTCGAAAAGTGCCTCAAAAACATCCTCCACCACAGGATGGGCAAAGGAACACACCAGTCTATCGCGCTTAGCTTTACTCAAATCAGGTCCATATTCCGTTTTTTCGCCATGAGCAATATTTGATCTCACCACATAGAGCAACTGCGCTAATTTCTTAAGGGCTGCGGTTCTCGCGTCATCCGTTGAATTTTCATTCCACCGCATAAATGCATTAGTCAACTGCCCATGCTCATCAGATGCCTTTTTAATCAATGCAACCGGCAACTCGCGTCCGGGGCGGTATTCAAGAGAGTTCCGAAGGATGTCGTGATTTAATATCTTTGGCTCCAATTCGGCCAAGCGGCAAATGCTGGCTTGCCCCAAAAGCCACCGCTGGCAAGAATCTGCGATCGCAAGCATCAGATTTTGGATCGATTTACTATCGGATGGCCGATTCCCGTCTGGAGACTGGCCAAACGATCTTTGATGGGCCGACCACATCACGTTAAGCCCTTTAAAAGCAAATTCACAAAACTCCACATCGGACTCTTTGGATGACGCTTCTGAGTAGTGCGCCAGTGCCTCTTGAACATCGTTGAAAAAGTCTCTATGGTGCCACCAACTATTCATCTGTTGTGGTGCGTCCGAGTTTGGGGTAAGGCTTGATTAAGTTGCCTAACCCCGGCCAGAAAGTTTTACTCCGATTTTTGAAACACCCTGTTTTACCAAATTCAATCATCATCCCTGAGATGGAATTAAAATGGGCCATAAAATTCGTGCTTTTTGCTTTTAAATACTGTGCGAAACCGACGTTTAAAAACATCTGTATACTCAATCTCATAGTGGGTCTCTGAAACTCGCAGTTCTGGGTCTCTTCGACGCATACTCTGGAAGTCCGTATCGGTAGCGAACACGGGCTCGAAAGCAAATGCTATTTCAAGAATTGGATCGCCGATCGGTGGACCCAAAACCGTGTCAATATCAGGGGTTCCTTTTTGACAGGCTCGTGATTTAAGAATTCGAAAATCGGTAATGAACGCTGTCCCATGCCCCGCGTTAACAATTCTATAGCTGTACTGCGCACCGGAATTATCGCTTTCATGCTCGCGAAAACGAAAGCAGAGCACCGGTATCTGCTGATCTTGCCGCGTCCTCTCTGCTTCTCGTAATAGTCGCCAGTATACCCAAAGGGTGAGAAAAATTCCGATCGCAGTAAGAATGGCTGCCATATTGGCAACGATCTCGGTATAAGTCATCCAGGCAGCCATTGTCAGGGTTGTTGGGGAGAAACATCTTCCGATGCCCGCTGTCGCGATTGCAACAAACTTTCCATCAGGTGAATAGGCACGGGCTCCTCATGGCGTTTGCGTCCTATGGTCTAATATTTTACAAATTAAAACGGCCCTTGCTAGGTGCGTTTTCAATGCCATTGCCGGAGTTTTTTGCCCGGCTTTCTGCCCTAAATCATGCCTGGGGGTTGGCGGCGAGGATTTAGGCTAAAATTTCTAGGAGTTCGCCGGTCAGAGCGGCGCGTGAAGCGGCGGTCGTGGCTGGATTTTCCAGAGGCTCGGCGGCTCGGGTGGCCATCACGGAGCCGGTTGAGTCCGGTTGGATGCAATATTTTTTAAGCAGGTTGGCAGACCACGGCGGACGGGATGGGATTTGCCTCAGGGTTGCAGCCAGTCGGTGACCGGCCGCGACAGGAACTCGTTTACCGGAATGCCGTCGCCGCCAACGAGCAAGCTGCGCTTCGGCTTGAAGGCCGCCCCGAATGCGGCCAAGCCGGGCAGCGCGACAGGGGCGCGGCCGCTCTTCACCTCGATCGCCACGACCGCGCGGCCCGCGCGCAATACGAAGTCCACTTCCCGGTTGCCCTCGCGCCAGTAGAACAGCTCGCACACGCCGCAGGCCGCGGCGTTGGCCAGATGCGCCCCCACGGCGGATTCGGTCAGCCGCCCCCAGAACTCGTGGTCGGCGCGGGCCTCGGCGGGCGTTAGCCCGGACTGCGCGGTGAGCAGCGCCGTGTTGAAGACCTGCAGTTTGGGACTGGAACCGCGGCTGCGCACAACCGCGCCGGCGAATTTTGTCAGGCCCGTGAGCATCCCGGCCCCGGCCAGCAATTCCAGATAGTGCGCCAGCGTGGTGGTGTTGCCGGCGTCATGGAGTTGGCCGAGCATCTTGGTGAACGAGAGCACCTGCCCCGAATAGCGGCATCCCAACTCGAACAAGCGCCGCAGGAGCGCGGGTTTATCCACGCGGGTGAGCAGCAGCACGTCGCGCGCGATCGTCGCCTCCACCAGCGCATCGAGCAAGTAGCGCCGCCAGCGCGGCGGATCGTCCATCAGCGGCGCGGCGCCCGGATAACCGCCGAAGTAGAGGTATTGCTCCAGCGAACAGCCAAAGGCGGCGCGCATCTCGGCGAAGGACCAGTGCGGAAGGCGCAGGATCTCAAAGCGTCCGGCCAGGCTTTCCGCCGGCCCGCGCTGCACGAGCAGCGGCGCGGAGCCGAGCAGCACCACGCGCAGCGGCAGGCCGGCGCGGGTGTCCTCGTCCCAGAGGCGTTTCACCGCCTCCGACCAACCGGAGACCTTCTGCGCTTCGTCCAAGGCCAGCACCGCGCCGCGCTTGCCGGCGTCCTTCGCCGCCAGGCGGGCGCGCTCCCACTGCGCGGCCAGCCAGGCCGTATCGCGCAACGCCGGTTCGTCGGCGGAGACGAAGACGCTGGGACGGTCGAACTCCGCCAGCACCTGCCGCACCAGCGTGGTCTTGCCAACCTGGCGCGGACCGGCCACCACATGCAGAAAGCGCCGCGGCTCGCCCAGGCGGGCGGCGAGTACGGCGGCGTAGTCACGCTCAAAGGAAGGATTTGACGATCCGCTCATTATCGTGAGTAATTTTACTCAGTACTGTGAGCAAATGCAAGTCGAGTCACGCCACCGCCCCGCGGATGGCGAAGAGCGCCTCGTGGTTCGGCTGGATTTGCCAACTCCGGGCCATGGCGGCGCATGAAAGGGCGGTCGTGTGTGGATTTTTCAGCGGCTCGACGGCGCGGGGGCGATCATAGAGCCGGGTCATTCATTAGAGGCCCATTGTCTTTTAGGTTTGAACCAGCCGGCTCAGTTTGGAGCGCAAATCTTCAACGACCCCGCTGAAATCCGGTAATGTACCCGGCACCAAATGAACCAAACCCGTTTCCCAACTTTCCCGCGCGTGTGCCAACAACTGGGGATCAAAAAATTCCTCCGGGCCGGCAAATGAAACCTGCCTTACGGCGCATTTCTTTGCAAACAACTCCGCCAACCGGTCTGATTGGATTTGATTTGGATATTCTTTCAACAATCTCCACAAATCATAGTAATCCCGCGCGCGTGATTGGGCCCAACCTTTATTTTGAAGCTTTGCCTTATATTGCAGCAGACCGCGCATTTTTTCCAAAACGATTTCCACAAGCGAATAACAGGAAATCTCGGCATCCATTGGCTCTCCATAGTCGTGCAAAACGCGGCGCTTTTGTATTTCACTCACAATACCTGAATAACGGCTAATTTGACCATGTTCCACGACCATAAAACTGCTTGGCCACAAAGCTACCTTTTTGGTAGGTTTGTGGCTGATGCCACGAGGTCTCCGAA
>JACQRQ010000035.1 GCA_016206405.1 Elusimicrobiota bacterium
ATTATTTCCCATCCTCAAGGAAAGGCGGCGGCAGTTCGGAGGCACTTTGAGCGGCGGGGAACAGCAAATGCTCGCCATCGGCCGGGCGCTGATGGCGCGTCCGAAGCTTCTTCTCCTGGATGAGCCGTCCCTGGGCTTGGCGCCCAAGGTGGTCTCCCAGATATTTTCCGTCATCAAGAATTTAAACGCGGAAGGCGTGACGATACTTCTGGTGGAGCAAAACGCCTTTGCCGCGCTCAAGCTCGCCCACCGTGCCTATGTGCTCGAGATGGGGCGCGTCGTTTTGTCGGGCGAAGCCGCCGGCTTGCTCACAAACCCGCAGGTCCGCAAGTCCTATCTGGGAATCGAATAGCTAAAAAGACAAACACCACCGCACGATATATATTTTTACCCGGTATAATTTGAGAATTCAACTTAATTATTCCTGAAGCCTAAAATACACGGAAAATCAACGGCTTTTCACTGTTTCAGAAGCCCCCTTAAGCCCTTCTTAAGCCCGCCTGACGGATCACTGTTGCGGCGCGGCCGCGGCGGTGGAAAGGGAGAGGTCGGGAAGCGTCGTACTTGAGAAAGCTACGCCCTCCACCGCCGCCGTAGAACCGGCGACCGCCGCGGTGGAGACCAGGACCTCCTCCATGCCGGCCTCTTCTTCCTCGGTTAGAAGGCCCGACGCGCGCATGCGGGCCATGATGCGCCGGCTGTTGCGGTCCACGTAGCGGCCGCGCTTGGCCGGGTCGTGGCGGCGCGGGCTGGGTAGAACCACCGCCAAGGCCACGGCCTCATCCACGGAGAGAGCCGAAGCGCTCTTGCCGAAATACGCCCGGCTTGCGGCCTCGGCGCCGAAGATGCCCTTGCCCCATTCCGCGATGTTGAGGTAGATCTCGAAAATGCGGCGCTTGCCCAGGACCTTCTCGAGCTTCCGGGCGATGAGCGCCTCCTTGAGCTTGCGCAGCGGATTTTTCGAGGGAGAGAGGTAGAGGTTGCGCGCCGTCTGCTGGGTGATGGTGCTGCCCCCGTAGGCCAGGCGGCGTTCGGCGATGTCGCGCTCGAGGGCCACGCGCACCGCGTCCCACGCCACGCCGTGATGCCTATAGAAGGAATCGTCCTCGGCCGTGAGCACCGCGTGCTTGAGATTCTCGGAGATGTCGTCCCAGGCCGCCCAGGTCCACTGCACGGCGAGTTTTTTTCCTTTGGCGATGGCCTGGCGCCGGCGCAGCTCGATGTAGGCCGTCGTGGAAGGGTTTTTGCGCTTGAGCTGGGAAACGTCGGGCAGCCACGCCAGGTACAAAGCCGAGGCGGCGCACGCGGCGAGCAGAGACCAAGTCAGCGCTTTCGCGAAGCGGCGCATAGGAGCGTCAGACATTCGCGGGAACCGGGGCCTACGGCTTGACGATATCGAGCAACTCGACTTCGAAGATGAGCGCCGCCCCGCCGGGGATGACGGGCGGGCTTCCCGCGTCGCCGTAGGCGATCTTGGAGGGGCAGACTAATTTCGCCTTGCCGCCCACCTTCATCTTCTGCACGCCCTCCGTCCAGCAGGGGATGACCCCGTTGAGGGGGAACTCGGCGGGCTGGCCGCGCTGGACGGAGCTGTCGAAGACCTTCCCATCGGTGAGCGTCCCGTGGTAGTGGACCTTGACCTTGTCGGTCGCCTTGGGCGAGTCGCCCGTGCCGGCCCTGATATCCGTATAGATCAATCCGGAGGATGAAGCCGAGGCGCCCGGCTCCTTGGCGGCCTTGTCCAGAAAGCTTTTGGCCTTGGTTTTCTCCTGCGCGGCCTTCTTGCCCGCGCGGGACTGATTGAGAGCTTCGAGCTTGGGGCCGTAGACTTGGAGGTCCACCTGCGGCTCCTTGCCGAGGGCGGCGTCGCGCAAGCCGAGTTCGACGAAGCCCACTTCGGAGGCGCTCAGCGAGAACGTCGTAAGGTTCCGGCCGACGACCAAGCCGAGGGCGTAGAGGGTCTTCTCCTCTTCCGTGCTGGGAGCGGCTTGGGGGGCCCGTTTCGCCGCAACTTTCGGCGCCTGCGCCTTTGTCTCAGGCGCGCTCGATGCGCCGGCCGCCAAAGCCGGAAGAGCGGCGAATGTGACGAAGAGAACGGCAGTAAGCAATCTCATTTTATCTCCTCTATGACGCGATGTGCGAGCCGCGAAAGCATATCATTTCTATCGAGGCTTTTTCTTGAAAAGCGCGTCAAAATCCGCCTTGGCGTTCCGCTCGGAAGACCGCTTCCGGGGCGCTTCGGACTATCTCCATCCCCGCCGCCGCCCAATTCACCTGCGCCAACCCATAGCAGGCCGCAGGCGCCCGCCATGTCGCCAGGATGCCGGAACGCCGAAGACATCGTCAGGTTTTATTTTTTGCCCAACAGAACCCCGCCACAGTCCCCAACAAAATCCCCCGCTTGTCCCGTTTGTCAAACCAGGTACGGATTCCGGTCTCCTGGGATATAAGGCCGCGGAAACAAGAACATTGGTGTCGAGGACGATCCTCACGGGAGCTCAGGATCGGAGTTCGTCGATCAGCCCTTCGATGTCTTCTTCTTTAAGCCCCTTGGCGCGGACTTTCTTTGCCCCGTAGGTCTGGATGGCCTCCCACCGCTTCTTCCAGAAGTAGGCTCGGAGCGCCTCCCGGAAAAGGTCAGAACGCGTGCGTCCCTCCTTGCGGGCGATCTTATCGGCGATGGCCAGCATCTGCGGAGGAATGGTAATCGTGATCGGCTGCGCCTGCCGGTTCTGCATTGGGTCCCCCTATGACTCTATATGACTTTATCATAGTTTACCAGGGAAAAGGCCGGATTTCAAGGGGAAAATTAAGTATGGTGTCCCCAGATTTTCCGTTTGTCCAACTAGGTGCGGATTCTTACTTTCGGATGGACTCTTGACGAATCGCCATGCAGACCTTGGCCACCAGCTCCAAGCTCGGCACCACCTTCTTGTTGAGTAGGTTATAGGCCGTCCTTCGCGGAATGTGGTAGCGCTTCTCAAGCTGCGCCTTATTGAGATGCCGCAGGCTCGCTGCCAGAACTTCTCTAGCCGACTCGGAATCGCCTTCTTCTAGGCACTCCATGAAGGTCTCGAACACGAGGTTCGGATTGCTCAGCGTAGCCGACGTGTCGTGATCAAGCAGTCTTATTCTGCGATCCTTTCTTTGGCTCTTTCTCGAGTTCATCTTCATACCTCGCTTTCAATCTGCGGGCCTTGGCGATGTCGGCCTTCTGCGTTCCTTTAAAGCCGCCCCAAAGAACAATGGTGTCTATGTCCTTAATCTTCCTCCGGGAATAATAGACCCGCATCCCATTCTTCCACTTCAATTCGAACATTCCATCACTCAAACTGCGAGACACGCCGAAATGCCCGGCGATCATATTATCCAGGCGGGCATCCACCCGGGTCTTCTCAGTTGCCGTGAGCGATTGATACCATTGGTCAAACTCCGCCGTCTTTTTTAGCTTCAGCTTGGTATCGCTCACAGATGCCGCCGTCTAAATAATAGTGTGCCATGCATGGCACAGTTTGTCAAGGGTGGATACTGATTCAGTAGAAGGCCGTTTTAAGCGCTTGGTTCTGAAATTTCACATCCCGGCCCTCGGCGGCATCCGCCCCCATCCCCCCGCCCCCCAATTCACCCACGCCAACCCATAGCAGGCCGCAGGCGCCCGCCATGTCGCCAGGATGCCGGAACGCCGAAGACATCGCCAGCTTTTATTTTTTGCCCCACAGAACCCCGCCACAGTCCCCAACAAAATCCCCCGTTTGTCCCGTTTGTTAAACCAGGTACGGATTTCTATTTCTTCGGTATTGCATTTCCGTAATGTCAGTAGGGTCGAGGTCTGACGCGCCTGCGGCCCGAAGACCGCCACGGTTTCAATCCCCGCCGCTTCGAACCGGACGTGACCGTTTCAGTCATCCGGCTCTCCTGGGAAGTTCATCAGCAAGCTTATGCTCCTATCGACAAGAGAGCGCTTTCAGTCGGCGGCTTCCAGTAGCGGACCTGGTAGTCGTGAAACAGGCCCCACTCCCCGTAAACCACCTGCTTACTCCACCTCTTCCAGCCGAAACCCTGACGTTGTTTTTGGCGCATGGCAAAGCGTCTCACTTGGCGCTCGATGTGGTCTCGGACGTAGCTGAAGGCCTTGTGGGCGTTGCCGATGCGGAAGTAGTTGACCCATCCCATAATCTTGGGGTTGAGCTCCTGGATCAGTTCTTCCACCGTCCATCGCCCAGCCATCCGGATGATGCCCCGGATTTCCTTCAACAAGACCGTTCGCTTCTTTAGTCGCGGTGTCATCAGGAGGTAGGGTTTTCCTTTTCGTGTCATGACCCGTCGGCGGTCGAACCCCAGATAGGCGAAGCTTTCGCCTTTCAGCAGGTTGACCACCTTCGTCTTCTCCAGATTTAGGGTCACTTCCAACCTCTCCAATTCCTCACGCAACCGGCGGATCACATGCTCCAGCAGCCGCGGCCAACGGGGATGGCTCCCGACCGCAATCGCGATATCGTCAGCGAACCGGGTGTAGACCACGCGGGGGGCACCCTTCCACTGGGTCGTTTCCTCCGCCTTCTCAAACACCGCGTCCACCTCCGACAGATACACGTTCGCGAGCAAGGGCGAAAGCGGGCCGCCTTGCGGAACCCCTTTCTTTCCTTGTGCCTTCAGGGTTTTCTTGATCAGCCACAAGACTTTTCCGTCCATCACTCGCTTGGCCACTTGCGCCAAGAGCCGGTGATGCCGGATTCCATCAAAGTAGCTTTTCAAATCCACGTCGATCACGTCCGTCAGTCCGTATTTCATGACCGCCTTGCCCACTCGTTCCAAGGCTTCCGCGCAACTTCGTCCAGGGCGATACCCTAACGTGTTTTCGCGGAAATCCGCCTCAAAGATCGGCTCCAAAATCAGGCGCAACGCGCCTTGGACGACACGGTCCTTGATGGCGGGGATTTTCAACCTCCTCATTTTGCCGTCGCCTTTGGGGATTTCCACCTCACGACTCGCCATCGGTCGGTAGGTCTGGCTTCGCATTTCTTCCTGGATTCCCAGGAGAAACTCCTCTACCCCTTCCCGCTCGATGTCTTGAAACGTCCGACCGTCCACGCCGGACGCGCCGCCGTTGGCTTTCGCCTCTCGGTATGCTTCCCACAACGTGTCCAGCCGATGCACGTGAACGTAGAGCCCCCAGAATCGCCAGTCCTTTTCGGACTTCGCTTTCTGATATATCCTTCGCCTCAGCTCTTGGAGACTGATGCTCGGTGTCGTCAACCGGTCCTCCCTCACTTTCCTCGAAGGCTTCCTTTTCCAGCAGGGTTCCTTCGCTCCATCCCCATTACAGGGACTTCTCCGCTACTCCGAGCCCATCCGCCATCTGCCCCGCTTCCGGCCCGTTTCACCTTCCGGCTATCGAACCGGCCTTCCTTGGAGATTTCTCTCCAAGGCGTGGCAGACTTCTCCAGTGGCACTTAAGTCCTTCGGTGCGTCCAACCGCTATCACCCCGCCGGAGCGTCTGTCCCCATCTCCTGAACTCACGAATCCAGACATGCTGCCTTCACCGTCAGACTAGCGGCTCGGCCTCCGGGGTTATCGTTTTCGAGGCTACTTCGCGTTCACTTCCGTTGTCGTCCGCACCTTCGCTCACCCGGCGTTTCCCGGGCTTTTCCGCAAGCTTCGGAGTTTGCTCACGCGCCCTCCGTCGCGGATGCTACACGGCCTTTCAGTTTTACCGCAGAGGGACTTTCACCCTCCGTCCTTAAGTGCCTTCGTCTGGACACACAGCCTGACACGGATTCACGGATTGGTACTCACGACACGACATAGCATCAACGCAGTGGGAGGCCGTTCTTGGGCGCTTGGCCCAGAAATCCCATACCCCGGCCCTCAGCGGCACCCGCCCCCATCCCGCCGCCACCAAACCCCGCGCGGTTCCCCCCAAGATTTCGAGTTTGTCACGTTTGTCAAACCAGGTACGGATTTTACTTCATGGATTCCGGATACCCAATCAGGTGCCGATTCAATCGGA
>JACQRQ010000036.1 GCA_016206405.1 Elusimicrobiota bacterium
GGCATACATCATATTATTAAATAACAATAAGTGCTTTAAAAAAGACATATAAATAAATTATTTGTAAATGTATGCTCTTATTAAGACTATTACGTGATTAAATTTATCTCCATCAAATGACGTGGATAGCCGGGTAGGCCTCGAACCTGGAAGAAACAGGCGGCGTTCAGATTTTTTCGGTGAGGAAGGAGAAGGCCGGCATCAGCTCGTGGATGTCTTCGCCGGCGGGCAGATCCACCGGGATTGCCAGCTCTTGAACCGCCCGGGATACTCTTTGAACCCACGACAGAGCCTCGGCGTCTTTGCCCTGCCTGAAATAGTTGGCGGCGACCTCATAGCAGAGCTCCGCCCTCTGGCGCGTGGAAAGGCCGCTTTCGGAATCGGCGGCCTGGATGAACATTTCTAAAGCCATGGAGGCATGGCCTTGGATATTGTATAGCCGGCCGATCTTGCGGTAAACCTCGACCCGGAAGGGGTCCCCGGGGGCCTGCAGCGCCAGGCAATCCTTAAAATACGCCAGCGCCTTGTCCAGCTCGTTGGACGGGATATGCAACTCTCCCAACTGAAACAGGATAAAGGAGCGCGAAACACCGTCCCTCTCGTTGCCATCGCCCAAAATTTCCAAAGCGCGCTTGTAATAGAGGATGCCTTGATCCACGGCGAATTGCCGGGCCGCCTTTTGCGCGAACTGCAACTGATAGCGCAGAGCCTTGGTCTGATCGGAACTGCGGTAGGTGTGATCGGCGATCTGCTTGAGAACCGCCCCCTCCCGGATAGGATAAGATTCCTCCGGAAGCTTTTGCCATGGGTTGAGAGACAGATAAAAATCCGACTCCGCCCGGGCGGGATAAGACTCCTCCAAGAGTTTGGCGGCCCGAAGATGGTACGCCGCTTTTTTACTATTCAAAAGGCTTTCGTAGCACACCTCCTGCAGCAGCACATGGATGAACTCAAAGGCCTCCATATCTCCCTGCGGCTTGACGACTTTGGATAAGAATCTCTTGGTCACCAGATTTTCCAGAAGGCGTTCCGTGCCGGCCTCCGCGCTCGTGAGCGAGGCCAGAAATTTGCGGTTGAACTCCAGGCCCAAGACGCTCGCCGCCTGGAGCAGATCCTTTTCCTCGCTCGGAAGTTGATCCAGCCGGACCAGCAAGGTCGTCTGGACCGTGTCCGGTATCTTTAGGCGCACGTTTTTCCCGGACAAAGCCCAGGCCCCCCTTTTCCGGGTTAAAGAGCCGGACTCCGTCAGGCTCCAGAGTATCTCCGTCAGAAAATAAGGATTTCCTCCGGCATGGACGACCAGCTTCTCTTTGAAAGAATCCGGAAGCTGATTTTTGCCAAGGCACTGGTTGACGATCCGGATTCCTTCCGGAACATTGAACGGCTTCAGATAGACCGGAACGTAATTTTCCGCCGAGTGCCAGTAGAGGTTTTTCTCCGAGACCGGCCGAAAAAGGCACAAAATCATGATGGGCAGCTTCCTGAGCCGGTTGACTATAAATCCCAAAAGCTCCCAAGAGCCGGCGTCGGCGAAGTGGATGTCCTCCAGGACCAGCAAGAGAGGCTTCTGAGCCGATTTCTGCATCAGCCATTTTTCAAAAGCCAAAAAGTACTTTTCCTTCCAATTCGGCTCATTCTCGGAGATCGCGTTTCCGTTGAAAAACCGCTTGGAGATGTCCACAAAGATGCCGTAAGCCCCCGACCCTTGGGGCGGGCAAGTCGCCGTGACGACGTCCAAACCTCCCGCCTCGGCTTCAGGCCGGATGTCCTTCAAGAATCTTTTGAGAAGCTGCGTCTTCCCCAGGCCGGCTTCCCCCACCAGGCTTACGACCGTGCACTGGCGGAGCATGGAAAGCTCCAGCGCCTCGCTCAAGGCTTTAAGCTCTTTTTTGCGCCCCAAGAAAGCGGCCTGCGGGCCCAATGCGGCGGGCTCCTGCGCCGCGCCGGCCGACGGCTCGACGATCTCATAAAACTGCAGCTTTTTCTCCTTGCCCTTGATGACCATCGGCTCCAATTTCTTGAATTCAAAACGATCCTTGACGAACCGGTGCGTTTCGCGGCTGATCCACACCTTTCCCACGGCGGCGGAGTGCTCGATCCGGGAGGCCGTGTTCACGGCGTCCCCCATGACGGTGAAATCGCTCTTTTGGCTGGAGCCCACGTCTCCCGCGATCACGAGCCCGGTGTTGATCCCTATCCGCATGGAGAGCGAAAATCCCCTGGAGCGCTTCAGCTCTTCTCCGAAGGACTTGAGGGCCGCCTGCATTTTCAAAGCGGCGCGCACCGCCCGAACGGCGTCGTCCTCCTGCGCGTGGGGCACTCCGAAAAGAGCCATCACGCAGTCCCCTACGTATTTGTCGACCACGCCCTGTTGCTCATAAACCGCTTGGGAGAGCATCCCGAAGCATCTGTTCATGATGTCCCGGACGTCTTCGGGGTCCAACTTCTCGGACATGGCGGTGAATCCGCTCACGTCGGCGAAAATGACGGTCACGATCCGCCGTTCGCCTTGCCTGAGGGTGTCGGAGAATTTTTCGGAGGCGTTCATGGGTCGGCAAAAACGGCGAAGGAGGTGCTGGCGTGCCCATAGCGGCTGAAAGAGCGCATGGGCTGCGAATTCAAAAAGTCGATTTCGCTTCCGGAATACATTCCCGCCAGGGGGTTTTTGCCTAGCAGCTCGTGAATGATTTTAAGTTCCTGATCGATGAGACCGTGCGCCCCCAATTGGAGCTTGCGGCCGTAGCAGTCGAAGCAAAGGGTCCCCTTGACTTTGTCCGCCTTCAAGGATTTCAGGGCCTTGAGCACCCCTTCCCGGGTCTGATTCAACAGGGAATCCGGCTCCACGGTGACGAACCGGTATTTTGCGCCTTCGATGATGGGAGTTCCGCAGTAGAGGGTTCTTTCCTGCGCGTTGGCGCCCCAGATGCCGAAAAGGGTGAAATCCTCCGTACCCTCCTCCATCAAGCTGCATGCCAAGTTGTAGTTGGAAAAGGGAATGTCGACGGGATGGTATTGGACGTTGAAGGCCTCTTCCATAACGTCCAGGGCGGGGCGGTGATCCAGTTCCACCAAGATATTGCCCCGGGTCTTGGTCAAGGTGAACGGCCGGCTGATCGGCGTGCCGCCATGGGAAAATCCGCACGAAAATTCAAAGTCCCCGGCCAGGAGCAGCCCGACGCAGCACCCGGCCAGGGCTTTGTCGCCCATGAACTGGATGGACATGGGACTTTGTTCCATGATGACCCCCGTGCCCGTCCCGCCGCCGATGATGGGGAAACCGGCGCCCAGCACGGATTGGGCGCCCTCCAATATCTTCACGGGAATTCCCATCTGGGGCTCGTGCATTAAAATGAAAAGTTTTGGCTTTGGGCCGCCAAGGCGGCTCAGCGCCATTTGGGCGGCCTGCCGTCCCGCTTCAAAGGAGTCCTTGGCCAATCCTCCGGCGTAGCCGGCGGCGGCTTGAATATCCCCGCCCAAAGCCATCAGGACGATGGAGGCCTCGGTCAAGACCGCGCCGGAGATTCCGCCGTAGGTGGTGCCTCCGACGAGGGGGCAATCGCCCGCCTCCATGCGGATTCCTCTCAAGAGTTTTCGATGGTCGACCCCATGATAGGGGCTGAAGGCCAAAAGGCATCTGGGGGAAAATTGGCGCAGAGCCTCCCGCGCCAAATCCCCCCCGCATTGAAGTGGATTTTTAAGGTTTGAGCCCTGGCAAACGGCTACGGATATGGACATGCGCTCGCCGTCAATTCTCCGGGTTGGCGCCGGAGGCCGCCCCCACCCGGCGGCTCGGAGACCACCGGGCGCGGTCTGCAGATATCGCTGCGAATTCGCCTGCGATGTTTACTCCGGCTTCCCTTTTCCCTGGGCCTTTTTGGGCTCCTCGACGCGCCGGATGACCAGCTCCGTGATGACGACGTCGTTGTCGGGCTTGTCGCGCTGATCGCGCCCGGTGGTGGCGATATATTTCAAAACGTCCCAGCCGGAAACCAATTGGCCGAAAATGGTGTGGCGGCCGTTTAAGTGGCTGGGAAGCTTGGGATAGTTTTCGCGCGGCATATCGGTGATGAAGAACTGGCTGCCATTGGTGTTGGGGCCGGCGTTGGCCATGGCCAGCTTGCCCGGCTCATCGAAGCGCAAGCCCGCGCCCACCTCGTCTTCAAACCGATAGCCCGGCCCGCCCGTGCCGGTGCCCAAGGGATCGCCCCCCTGGATCATGAATCCCGGAATCACCCTATGGAAAATGAGGCCGTCATAGAAACGGCTCTTCTTCTTTTCTCCCGTCTTGGGATCGGTCCACTCTTTCGCGCCCGTGGCCAAATCCACGAAATTGGCCACCGTCTTGGGCGACTCGTTCTCAAAAAGCGAGCAGACCATGTCGCCCGCGTTGGTGTGAAAAACGGCGTAAAGTCCCGGCGCCTGCTCCCAGCTTGCGGCCTCGACTTGGGCCGCCAACGACGCCGCCATAGCCACAGCCAACCATCCAGCCTTGATTTTCATTTCGATTCTCCTCGCTTTGCGTCTTCTCCCGCCTGCCCTTCCGCCGGGCGGCTTTCCGCCTCCAACAACCGTTTGGGAAATCCGATATCGATGACCTTGAGTTCGCCCACGTAGCGCTTGGCATGGGTCGCCATGAGCCCGGCTTTCGGAAGCCCGAGAGTGAACGTCCATGCCGCCTGGATGAAAACGCCGCTGTGGTATCCCGTATCCGCGTTGATTCCCGATGGGATGTCCACCGCCAAAATGGGGCGCTTGGATTTCATCATCGCCTGAATCATTTTCTGAACCGTTCCCAGGGGCTTGCCCTGGGAGCCGGTCCCCAACAGAGCGTCTATGAGGACCGAGGCCCGGAGGCATTCCCCGGCCATCCTCTCCAAATCCTCATCCGCGGTAAGAACTTCAACCCCCGCCTGGCGAGCGCGGTCCAAATTAAGCCGCACCAGCTCTCCGTAACCGCCCGACGTCGGCCGGCCGCCACGCCGGGACAAATCCCTTTTGGGCGCGGCGATCCAGGCCTGCACCGGGACTCCTTTTTCTTTGAGATGCCGCGCGGCCGCCAATCCGTCTCCCCCGTTGTTGCCGCGGCCGCAAGCCGCCAGCACGAAGCACTCGGCCGGCGCCCGGCGCAGCTCGCTCTCCAGATAGGAGAGCGTTTCCTCCGCGACGGCCCTGCCGGCGTTTTCCATGAGCGCCTCCGCGGAAATCCCGTGCTCGGCCGAAGCGCGCCGGTCGATTTCCTGCATCTGCGCGGCCGTCACGACCCTAAAGCCCTGGAATTCGCTCGCCAAAGGAACTTTACCCATGGCGCTCCAGCCAGCGCTTGAGCTCATCATAGGTCAGGCAGTTGAGAATATGCTTTTTTTCGAGGCCCGCGCGGCGCGCGATGGTGACCGCCGCCTCCATGTACTCCAACTGCGCGGCCGAGTGGGCGTCGGTGGTCACGGCCAGCGTCACGCCGCCTTCGGCCGCCATGCGGGCCGCGGTATCCGACAAATCCTGCCTTTGAGGCTGCCCGTTGATCTCCACGGCCGTCCGCATTCGCGCCGCCTGCGCGAAAACCTTTCCGGCGTCGACGGCATACGCCTCGCGCCGGCCGATGAGACGGCCGGAGAGATGGCCCAATATGTCCATATGCGGGTTTGCCGCCGCCTTTTCAATGCGCCGCGTCATCTCCTCCTCCGGCAGCGTGAAGGCGGTGTGCACCGAGCCGATCACCACGTCGATGGTCTTCAGGACCTCGTCGGGGTAGTCGAGAGCGCCGCCTTTTAAAATATCCACTTCCATGGAGCGCATCAGGCGGATATCCTTGTGTTTTTTCTGCAGCCCGCGCAGCTCCTCGATCGTCTCCTGGAGGCGCCGCGGCGAAAGGCCGTGGGCCACCTTGAGAGATTGGGAATGGTCGCCGATCGCGGTCCACTCCCACCCTTGGGAGCGGGCGCCCAAGACCATATCCTCCAAAGAATCCCGGCCGTCGGTGTAGCGGGTATGGTTGTGAAAATCGCCGCGTACGTCTTTGAGCTCGACCAAATCCGGCAGAGAGCCGCGCTGCGCCGCCGCGATCTCGCCGCGGCATTCGCGCAGCTCCGGAGCAATCCACGCCAGGCCGAGCCTGCGGTAAATTTCCTCCTCGGTTCGTCCGGCGAGGGGCTTTTTATGGCCGGAGTCCCCGGACTTGAAAAGGCCGTACTCGTTGAGCGAATAGCCCTGCTTGACCGCCAGTTCCCGAAGGACCACGTTGTGCTCTTTGGAGCCCGTGAAATACTGCAGGGCCGCGCCGAAAGATTCCGGAGGCACGACGCGGAAATCGCACTGAATCTGATCCTTGAGCCAAACCGCGGCTTTGGTCGCCCCGGCCGCCAGGACGCGCTCGACGCCCGGCATGCGGGTGAAGAACTCCACGGCCCTCGCGCCGTCGCGCGCCGCGCATAAGATATCCAGATCGCCGACGGTCTCCGCGCCCCGGCGCAGGCTGCCGGCGGGCACGACCTCCGCGACGCCGGGGCAGGCTCGCAAATCTTTGAGAAGCTTCTGCGCCAAAAGCTTGGCCTCCCAATAAAGTTTTCTCTCGGAAGCCTTGACGGCCAAGCGGATGCCCTTTAAAATATTTTCTTCCAGCTTGGCCCCGAAGCCGGAAAGGTCCCGCAGGCGGCCGGCCTCCGCGGCCTTCTGGAGCTGCTCCAAGCCGTGAATTTTCTCGTCGTAATAAAGCCGCCGGGCACGCTTGGGACCCATGCCGGGCACGCGGGCCAACGCGAGCAGGCCCTCCGGAACCTTGCGCCGCAGCGCCTGCAGTTCCTGCAGCGTTCCCGTTTTCAAAATTTCGGAGATATGCGAGGCGATGCCCTTGCCGATGCCCTCGATGCGCGCGAGGTCCTCGCCGGAGAGATCCCCCGCCTCGCGCGGAAGGCCGCCGATGATCTGGCCCGCTTTTTGATAGGCGCGGATACGGAATGGATTGCCGTCGTCAAAAGTCAGCAGAACGGCCATCTCGTCGAAAATCTCAGAGAGCTTGGCGTTGGTGATCATGACCCGGCCGGCCGCAGCCCTAAATGAGCTTCAGCGCCGTAACCACGGCGCTGCCTATCAAGTAGGCCAAAAATCCGGCGCCCAAAAGGACGGCGATGGTGTAAGGCAAAAAAAGAACGGTCCAAGCCCGCCGCGAGGTGAAGCCGTAATTGTCGCGGATCGAGCGGGCTTTCAACGACAAGCTTATCGTTCCCAATATGAGCAGCGCGGCAAAATGGAACACGCCCGTATAGCCGAACAAAAAGTTGGCCAGGAACAAAATCGGCAGATAAAACACCCACACCAGCTCGCTCAAACCCAAAAGCACATAAAGACCCAAGGCGGAGCCGTGCCCTCCGAAAAGTTCGGCGGTGATGTGCAGGATGCCGGTCAGGCAAATCCCGACGATGACCGCCACGACGCCGCCCATGGCCAGCAGCATGGGCCAAGGAATCCAGCTTAGGATTTCGGCGTTGAAAGTGCCTGGAAACGCCTGGACGATGATCCAGGTCATGCCGCTGGCCAAGTAGGCCATCAGCCCCAACAAAACGGGACGGTTCCATCTTACCGACTCCATCGCTTGCGGCGGGCTGGCGAAAAAATCGTAGAGGATGTCCAATTGAGCCGCGAACTTGTTCACTCCGCTCCTCCCAAGCCGCCCCACATATACTCCAGCCGCGGCCGGGGCGCAAAACCCGCCAGAGCCCCCAGGGAGGGCCCCTTGAAAGCGGTGCCCAGGATTTCGATCAAGCCCTGCCACGGGTCGCTGTCGCGGATCGCCTGAGGGGACTCCGGGATGCCCGCCAATTCGGCGGCCAGGTTGAGGGCGTCCTCGGAATCGCCCAGCACGTCCACCAACCCCAGCTTGCGCGCCTGCGCGCCGGTGAAGATGCGCCCGTCGGCCAGAGGGCGCAATTGCTCCAGCGGCATGTTGCGGCCTTCGGAAACGGCGCTCAAAAACTGGCCGTAGGCGTCGTCGATAAGCTCCTGCAGCAGCTTTCTTTCCTCATCGGTCATATTGCGGGTGGGCGATCCGATGTCTTTGTGCTTGCCGGATTTGATCGGGGTCATCTGCACGCCCACTTTTTTCATGAGCTCGGTGAAATTGCTGACCGAAAATATGACGCCGATGGAGCCGGTCAAGCTGCCCGGATGAACAACGATTTTGTCGCAGGCGCTGGCCACGTAATACCCGCCGGAAGCCGCCACGTCCCCCACGTAGGCGATGATGGGCTTTTCGGTCTTGCTTCGCATTTTCTTGACCTGGCTGAAAATTTCCTGCACCGCCCCGACGCTGCCTCCCGGGGAGTTGATCTCGATGACGATGGCCTTGACGTTTTCTTTTTCAATGAGCCGCTTGAAGCGGCGGACCCAGGCCTCGATGCGGGGAGCGCCGAACATCCTCGATTCGTCGGAATCATAAATTGGGCCGCGCAGCGAAACCACGCCGATGAGATTGGGGCGGCGCGACAAAAGAAGCTTGGAGGCGTCCATGGACGCCGCCGGCTCCGTTTTCTGCCGCAGCCCGATCACGGCCACCGCCAGGGAGCCGGCAAAAAGCGCGACCATGGAAAGGACCGTCAGGCGCTGAAAAAGGCGCCGGTCCGGAGCGGGTCCGGGAGGCGCCGGAGAAGGCGTGTTGGGCGGCGTTTCAGGCGGTAAAGCGTTATCCATCTTGTTCTCCTCGCTATGCGGACGGCTTTTAAATCTCGGAGGCGTCTACGATGCGGTTGCGGCCCTGCCGTTTGGCCGCGTAAAGAGCGCGGTCGGCTTGAGCGATGACTTCTTTGGGCGTCTTCCCGTCCCGGGGATAATGCGCGATGCCGGTGGACACCGTCACGCGCACCGTTTCCAGCCCGCTCTGAAAGGCCTCCGCTTCCACCCTCTGCCGGATGCGCTCCGCTTTGCGCAAGACTCCTTCGGCCTGGGCCCTGGGAAGTAAAATAGCAAATTCCTCGCCGCCATATCGAGCCACAAAATCGGTCTCGTAGACGCATTCCTTGAAGATGCCTCCCATGCGCCTTAATACCGCGTCGCCGAAGGGATGGCCGTAAACGTCGTTGCAGCGCTTGAAATGGTCGACGTCCAGGAGCAGGACGCAGTAGCTGGTTTTAAACGTCTCGGCGCGCCGGGTTTCCTCGTCGAGGCGTTCCTCGAATTTCTGGCGGCGGTAGACCCCCGTGAGCCCATCCGTCTCCGAGAGCGCCTCCACCTCCTGAAAAAGCAGCACGCGCTTGAGCGCGAAGGTGATGTGCTGCGCGAAGTTTTGGCTTTCCTCCAGCGCCTTTTGCTCGTCCTGCCCCGCCGAAAGCCGGGCGAAGAGGTAGCCCAGCAAATCCCCCGAATGAAAAATGGGGACTCCCAAAAAGCGGTCGGGCTTCTCAAAGACCTGCGGCACGGACAAATCGGCGTGATGGAGCTGCTTGAACTCCTCCAGCGTGCTCCATTGGGACCCGAATCCGCTGATCACTTTCCGTTTGATCAAAGGCACCATGCCGCCCGGGTTCGAGGAGCCCGCGGCCCCGGGCCCCCCCGGGGTGCCCCCGGCCACAAACAGCACGAACTGATCCAAGCCCAGGGCCTTTTCGATGGCGGCTTCCATGCGCGAGCGCAACGTTTCCCAGTTGAGAGCCTCCGAGAGCCCCTTGATGATCCCGTACACGGCCAGAACGTTTTTTTGCTCCTTTTCCCGATGCTCGGTGTCGGCTTTGAGCCGCGCGATTTCCTCATCCAAATCCCGGAGCCGCCGGCGCTCGGCGGCGACGTCGTCGCGCCAGCGGTCCTCCTGCGCGCGAAAGCGGGCGATCCAAAGGACCCCCCAGACGGCCGCCGCCGCGATCCAAGCGAACAAACCCCACCAAGGGGCTTGGGACCACCGTCCCAAACCGCAGGTCAACCACGCCGCGACGGAGGCTGCGCAAAAAAGGGCGAAGAGCCAAGTCCTGCGCGGAGCGGCCAAAAAAACTCCCAACATCGGAAGCGCGGCCGCCGCGGCCGCATAAAGGGGAAATGCCTCGGCCGTCACGCCCCCACCACCCTGTTTCTGCCGTTTTGCTTGGCGAGGTATAAGCGCTGGTCGGCCACGCGGACCAACTGGCTGGCGACCGTCGCGTCTTCCGGGAAAACGGAGACGCCCAAACTGAGCGTGATGCGAATCACCTGGCCCTGATGCGGAATCACCTGCTGCTCGACGACGCGCCGGATTCGCTCGGCCTGCTCCACCGCCTGTTCCCGGCCCACGGCGGGAAGTATCAGCGTGAATTCTTCTCCGCCATAACGCGCCACGAAGTCGATGCCGCGCACGTTGGAACTCAGAATGCCGGCCACCGTCTGCAAAACCAGATCGCCGGCCTGATGGCCGTAGCGGTCGTTGCAGACCTTGAAATGGTCCACATCCGCCATGAGCAAAGAAAAGGGCGACTGCGTCCTGCCGGCCCGCAGGACCTCCTCCTGGAGCTGGACCTGGAAGGAGCGGTGGGTGTGCAGGCGGGTCAATCCGTCCTGCTTGGCCAGGGTCTGGACCTGCTCATAGAGATAGACGTTTTCCATCGACAGCGAGGCGAGTGTGGAGTACAAGTCGATGATTCTTAAGTCCGGAGCGGAAAAAGCCCCCGGCGTCTCCGAATCCAGGCGCAGGAATCCGACCGTTTCCTTGAGCACCTTCAAGGGGGCGACCATGACCGAGCGCGTCCTTCCGGCGACCCCATCCCGGAATCTCGCGTCCGCGTGGATGTCATCAACGCGGATGGCGGCCTTTTTTCCGGCGACCCACTCCTCGATTCTGTCTTTGGGCGCGCCGGAATCGAGGCGCGCCCTGGCATTGGGAAAGCTGCGGCCTAAAATCGCCATCAACCGCGAGCGTATCTCCTCCCGGTCCATCGTGGCCCCGAGTTGGTGCGCCGCTTCGGCAAAGCCCCGCCGCAGGTCCACCTCGCGGCCGATGCCCTCCAGGCGCTTGCGCAGAAAATCCGCCCGATCCTGCTTTTCCTGTCTCTCCCGCCCCAGCCGGTCAAGCTCCGCGCTCGCTTCCTCTTGGCGGCGCTCGGCGCCGTCATGAAACCGGCCGATGCCGTAAACCATCAGCCACAGGCCGGCGAGTTCGAGAGCGACCGCGGCCCGGTCCGGCGTTTGGGACAGACGGCTCAGGATAAATAGGCCCGCCAAGCTCGTCAAGAAAATGAGAATGACCCGCGCCTCTTTCGCCCCGCGCCACTCAGCCCACAAGAAAGCGAGGCCAAAGGCCGGGAAAACCAGCGGGGAAGAGGCGGGGCTCAAAAAAAGAACAGCGGCGGTGGAAACGAACAGTAAGGCGATTCCCGCGTAGCTTAGGATTTTGTCCCGGTTCATGGGCGCAGAAAGCGCGCGCGAACGCGGACCCTCCGGCAAAGCCGGAGGGTCCGCGCTAATTGGTGGAGGTGGCGGGAATCGCACCCGCGTCCAAGCGCCTTCAGCTTGAGCGTTTACAGGCTTAGCCCGGATTTGTTTTCACCTGAGGGAAACAACCGGGCGCGTACCCCCAGGCTAGCTTCGTATTGTGCCGGAGATTTCCCGACGAAGTCGGCGGAAAAGCTCCCAGCCTGTTATTTGACACCGGGTTCCGTTTAACAGGCGTCCACGGACCGGCGCAGACCTGCTTAAGCGCAGGCCCAAGCCATCGTTTGTGCGTTGGCGTTTGTTTTTTAGTCGGCTTTTTACCTGGATCTGACCAACCAGGGCCTGAAGCCTCAAGCCATCCGGAGCCTGTCGATCCTATTCACCCCCAACTGGCTTGCGTCCTTAGAAGTATAGCATGGGACTGGTTAGGTTGCAACGGTTGAAATTTATCGCCAGCAATTCCGCAAGCCAGCACGAAAACGCGTAGGCAGCAGATTCGCAGTCCTATTTTTTTGAACTTTTCGACCCGGCGGCCGTTTGTCGGGGCGAAAATCGCCCCCCACAGGCGCAACGCGGGTTCTTGGCGAGCTTAA
>JACQRQ010000039.1 GCA_016206405.1 Elusimicrobiota bacterium
GCATGGCGGAAGGCACCCGGGTCGAGATCGACGTCGACCCCGCCCGCCCCGGACAGCTCACCTTCAAATTCAACTCTCCAAAAACGTAAACCTTCCCCCCCCGCCGCCCCTTCGGCAAATCCATAGGTCCTAGGGCCCAACGCTTCTGGTGCAAAAGACCCAGACGCTTCCTGGGCCCTTTATCTCCAAAGCATTAGGCCCTAAGTCTCATGACGCTTCGCTCCATCAGCATTATAATTTCCTTAGTAAGTAAGAGTCGCGCCGTTAATTTTAAAAATCAGCATTTGAAAGGCTTCTTGTGAAACGGTATATATCCCTATTGCTCTCCTCGACCTTGATCCTGACTTCCCCGGGGTATTCGGCCCATCAGGTTTTCGCCGCCGTTTCCAAATCCGGTTCCCGCTCACGGGTCAGGTCCCGTTCGTTTACCCCATCAGGAAAAATCAAGGGTTTTACCCGCTCTCGCGTCAACGCCGCTGGAGTTTCGCGGGCGGCCGAGCGATTAAAAAACACGGAAATCTTCAGCCAACAGGAAAGCCGGCTGCGCCCCCAACAAGACATTCGCCGGCAAACCCTCAAAATTGAGCGGTCCCTGTCTCTGGTTCATGAGTCCCTCAAGCAGAGCATTCCCTCTTCCCAGTCCCACAAAGCCGCTCAAGACCTGCAGTTGCGCCTTGAGGGGATGGAATCCCGGCAGAATCCCACCGCTGTCATGGCGCTCAGCGACGCAGGCAAGAAAAATTTCTCCCCATCCTCAAAAACTCGCGATGCAAGTCCGGGTTTTCCTCCGCTCAAACCTCCGGCCCTAAGCCTCTTTGAGGGCGCAGGCGAGTCTTCCTGGCGCGGACAAGCGCGCAGTTGGCTCTTTTTATTGGGGGCCGGGGCCGCCATCGCCGCGAGCTACGCCGTCTTTGCCCATGATTTCGGCCTCTCATCCCTGCCGTTTTCTTCCCCAGAAGGCGCAACCTCCGTGGCTTTGGCCTTCGCGCCGTTAGTATTCATCAAGCATCAAAAAACAGCGCCGGGCGCTTTCTTGCCCTCCGATGCCCTCAAAGACCTCGACCGCAATGGGAAGGAGTATAAGGACCTCCAACAAGCTCTCCAAGACGGAACGGTTATGGCGGCGCCGAGCGGCTATATTTACGCCGAGTTGCCCTCCCGCCAGGGCGCGCCCGCGGGCGACGATGTGGCGCTGTCCATTCAAGAGGGAGTGCGCCAAAGCAACAAACAGCTTTATGAGGAAGCCCTTTATCACTTCGGCCATGTTGTAGACGCCGCGGCGGGCTCAAAAGCAGGCCAGAATCAGGAAGCCGGAACGCTGGCCCGGCAGCTTTTTATGGCTGCGGCCTCCTCGGCCCTCATCGCGCATGCGGAACGCCTGAGCCATGATCCGCGCGTGGCCGTGGAAACCGCCAAAAAGTACCTAAAGGAGAGCGCCCCCCGCAAGCCTAGCGCCAACGAATTTGCGGCGATCCAGAGCCTCGTGGAGAGCATTGAAACGACTTACCTAAACGATTCCACCGTCTCAAATCCCTCCATGGCCCGGCAATACGTCGCGGCCCTGAAGGATTATTTGGACGCCGTCAATGGCGATCCCGCGCGACAAAATTTAAGGACGGCGCGCAATCTGGTCCTGGAACTGCTTTCCCGGGAAGAACCCGGCGCGAGGTTGGACCGCAATGACTTTGCCATTCTGGGTTCAAAAATATCCATGGACCCGTCCGACTTGGACGCCGTCATCGCCGATTTGGCTGATCGCGGTTATTTGGCCAAGATCGGCAAAGGAGTCTGGATTTTCATCCAATTGCATGAGGTGGAAGGCCTCAAACCCGACCATGGCCGCAGAAGCGTCGAAAAGGGCGCCCAGCTTTTGTCTGCAACCTCCGACGCCAAAATCGAGGCCGCCATCGCGTCCTTCAACAGGGCCCTCTGGGACTATCAAAAGTCCCTGGAGGATAATTACCGCCCGGAGGAAGAAAGGGATAAGCTGAGGAAGAATTTGGAATTGGTGGGAATCCTCAAAGACAGCGCCGAAGATCGCCTTGGAAGGGAATACCCTCATCATCGCCCATCCGCCTGGAAGCCCGCCTCGGGTCAAAACAGCAAGACGCCGAATTTGGATAATTTTTCCCGGGATTTGACGGCGATGGCGCTTGAAGGCAAAATTGCTCCCGTGACCGGAAGGTCCCAGGAGCTCGACCGCCTGATGGTCATCTTGGGCCGGCGCACCAA
>JACQRQ010000042.1 GCA_016206405.1 Elusimicrobiota bacterium
AAACAATACAATAAAAATAAAGGTTTTTCATTTCGATTTGTAAACAGAATCCCGCTGCGGCACGGCTTGGGGTCCAGCGCCGCCGCCCGGCTCAGCGGGCTGGCGGTGGCCCACAAAGTGGGAGGCCGCCTGAAGGATATGCGCCGTCCGGGGACCTTGGTCTATGACGCTTCCCGCCTGGAGGGGCATCCGGACGGGGTGGCTCCCGCCTTTTTTGGGGGGCTTTGCGCCAGCCGGATGGAAAAGAGCGCGGTGTGGGTCAAAAAATGGAACATGCCGGCCGATCTCAAAGCCGTCGCCTGCGTTCCAGACTTCGATCTTGAAACCGTCAAGGCCCGGCGGGTTTTGCCGCGGAAAGTGCCGCTTCAAGACGCCGTCGCAAATTTGGCCAATTCCGCGACCCTCATCGCCTCCCTCACCGGCAAAGACTATTCGCAGCTCGGCAAAGGCATGCAAGACCGCCTGCACCAGCCCTACCGAAAAGCTCTGATTCCCGGCATGGAGAGGGTGATGGACGCCGCTCTCAACAGCGGAGCCCTCGGCGCCTGCCTGTCCGGGGCGGGCCCCACGATGCTGGCCATCGGCCGCAAGAATTCCGACCTCGACGGCATCGGCGCCGCGATGTCCGCGGCTTTCAAGCGGGCCGGAGTCAAGAGCCGGTTTTGGCTGCTGAATTTCGACAACCGCGGCCTTCAGATGGAAACAACTTGATTGAAACGCTGACCACTTGATCACTGACCACTTGACCACTGAGGACTGACCACTTGACCACTCTAAACTGGGCGTATCTACAATGAAAATAATGGTCATGAAATTCGGCGGCACATCGGTCGCCGATCCGGCAAGAATCCACCGGGCCGCGGAGCGGGCCGTGGCGGCCCGCAAGAAGGGCGATCACGTCGTGGCGGTCATCTCGGCGCCGGGGGACATGACCGACGAGCTCACCGCGCTCGCCAAGCGCGTCTGCGAGGAGCCCGACAAGCGCGAGATGGACATGCTTTTGTCGACGGGCGAGCAGGTCGGCATCGCCCTTTTCGCCATCGCCGTCAAGAACAAGCGCTGCGACGCCATCTCTCTCACCGGCCCCCAGGCCGGAATCGAGGCCGACAGCCGCCACACCCAGGCCCGCATCGTCCGCATCCGCCCCCGGAAGATTCTGGAAGAGCTCCGCAAGGGCAGGATCGTCGCCGTGGCCGGCTTTCAAGGCATCAACCCCGAGGACGACATCACGACGCTGGGCCGCGGAGGCTCCGATCTGACGGCCGTGGCCCTGGCGGCCGCGCTCAAGGCCCGCGCCTGCGAGATTTACACCGACGTCAGCGGCGTCTACACGGCCGACCCGCGCCTGGTGCCTGAAGCCCGGAAAATCCCGGAGATTTCCTATGAGGAGATGCTGGAGCTTTCCAGCGCCGGCGCCCAAGTGATGTACTCGCGCTCCATCGAGGTCGCGCAAAGCTACGGCGTCGTCATTCACGTCCGCTCCTCTTTTGATTTCAGGCCCGGCACTTTCGTCCGGAAGATGAAGGAGACAACTATGGAAAAAGCCAACGTTTCAGGCCTAGCCCTTTCCACCTCGGAAGTCCGCTTCAGCGTCGTCGAAGTCCCGGATCAGCCCGGCGTCGCGGCCCGCATTCTCTCGGAGATGGCCCGCAACGACATCCCGGTGGACATGATCGTGCAGTCGGCCCCCACGCACCGCGGCGTCAACGACATCTCCCTCATGACGCCCCGGCACAACCGCAAAGAGGCCAAGGCGGCTCTCGAAAAAGCCTGCCGCGAGCTGGGCGCCCAGCGGGTGGACGAATACGACCAAATCGCGAAAATTTCCGTCATCGGCACCGGCTTCCGCCACCATTCCTGGGTCGCCGCCAAGGTTTTCGAGACGCTGGCAAAAAACAAGATCAATATTCACATGATCTCGACCTCGGATTTAAAAATCTCCTGCGTGGTCCCGAAGGGGCACGAGGAAAACGCCCTGCGGGCTCTGCACAAAGCCTTCCAACTTCACCGCCCCCCGCGGAAATAACGAAGCCTGCGCGCTTTTCAAGCGGGGTGCCTACCGGTTCCCCCACAGGAACCCCACGGAAATAAAATGGGCGTCCCCCAACGCGCCGTAAGGACTCCAGGCGTAATCCAGAGTCATGGAATTCGCGGCGATTCCCGCTCCCATGCTCATGCCTGAAAGGCCGCCAAGACGGCTGGAGGCGGCGCGCGTGTTATAGCCCGCCCTGCCCATCCACGAAAAGTTCCGGCTGATATGCATCGCATACTCTCCTCCCGCCGCCAAGACGGGCTCCGTCCCTCGCGGGGAAATGATATCCAGCGCGATGCTCACCGGAAGAAAACTCATTTGGGCGCCGATTCTCAGAGTCGCGGGGAGCTCGTCCCTTTTTTCCCTGAATTTCAATCCCTTGCCCAGATTGGACAGCGTGGCCGAAAAAAGCGTTTGTTTCAGTTGATAACGCAATCCCAAATCCAGAGCGTAAGTTTGGGCGCGCGCCGCGATCCTGGAGGAAATGTATTTAACCCCGGCGCCAAGCTCCATCGAACGCCAGCGCCCACCATATCCAAGGGAGAGGGCCAAATCGCTGGGCTCGATGGCGCCGCCGGTCGGCGTGCCGGTATTGTCCATTTCATCCAGCCGGCCGGCGCTCAGTTGCTGAACCCCCGCCGACACGGCGCCGGAAGCGCCGATATCGCGCGCGGCCGCGAAGGTGTTGTAGTCGATGCCCTGAAAGTAGGCGGCGCGCATCCACACGGCGTTGAAGCCGGAAACACCCGCCAAGGCCGCGGGATTATAATAAAGAGCCGCGGCGTCCTTCACCGCCGCTCCTTGCGCGGAGCCCATCGCCGCCGCGCGGGCGCTCGCCGGAATCTCCAAGAACTGGGCGCCTGTGGTGCCCGGCGCGTTTCTGGAAAAACCCTCGGCCCGGGCGCGGAAATTTTCCCCCGGCAAAAGCAGCAGAACGCAAACGCCGGGAAGCATCGCGGTCCGCATAGGGCTCATCTCTCTACCGCCAGTTTCTTGACTATTCTTCCGTCCGGAGCGCTTTCTATGACCGCCAAATAGACTCCGCTGGCGACGTCCCTTCCCGCGCTGTTTTTTCCGTCCCAGGCCTTGCAGCCCGGGTCCGAAGCCGCGACATTCAGTTCCCGCACAAAATCGCCCAAAATATTGTAAAGCCGTATCATGGAGCCCGGACGGATATCCTCAAAGATGATCCCGCGTCCGCACCCGAAGACCTGGGCGGAGTCGAATTTACCCCCGCTGCCCGGCTTCCAGGGCACGGGAAAGACTTTCACCGCGTCTAAACGGGGGGGGATATCGTGCGCGATGCTCAATTGCCCCCACCACGTCCCCCATCGATCTCCTCCCGACGGCAGCGCCGCGTATTGCTGCAGCGTCCAAAAGCTCAGCCCGTCCGCCGGGTCGACGCTGGTGGCCGTGTAATCTCCCCAGCGGTTGACGCCGTTTAAATCCACCTTGAAGTATTTCGCCTCTCCGGCCTTCAGCGGCTTGGCCGACTGCATGGCGCCGCGAGGGTCCCGGCTGGAGCGTCCCGCGAAATACGCCCCGGCGTAGGTTGAAGAGGACGACCCCGAAAAACCCAGCAGAACGTCGCTCTGCGAATTGACCGCGATCGAAGGATAAAAATAAGACGCGGCGCCGCCGGAATCTTCGACCAATCCCTGCTGGATGACTTCCGGCGGCGAAACGAAAGGGTTGATTTGGTACCAAACCGCCGCATCGCGCGCGGGAGAACCCGCCGGTGTGCCTCCCGTGTGGGTGAACCACAGGCTCCCGTTGCGAAACACCGCGTTGCATATCCGGTGGTCCCGCGCGAATATCTTCGCGCCGGTCCCGAGTTGGGGCGCGTCCACGACGGCTCCAAACGGATTGACCCGCACCAAACCTCCGCCCGGAAGCAATGACCAAACCGGCGCTGCCGCGGCGCCCGTGATGCGGGAGAGCCTCACGAAGCGATCCCCGCCGCTCGAAATCCAGCCGTTATCGGCCATGTAAAGCGCGTCCTCGTCCCCAAACGTCCACGCGCCATGAATGGAATGCGCGCTTCCCAGGCCGGCGTCGTCGAACCCCGTGCCGAAAACGAAGGGGGCGATTCCCGCCGAGGCGGCGGCCGAAGATTTATCCAGCACCCACATTTTGGACCCCTGAAAAACGTCGCCGGCGATGGAGAACATGTTGCCGGTGACGACGATCCACTTTTTATTGACCGCCAGATTGGGGTAGTCGGCCCACGCGAGGCGGCCGGCATCGGCATCGAACCGGCTCAAATACCATGCGCCCGTGGGATCGTCGCCGGCGCTCACCGCTAAGAGCACCGCGGAGGCGGTCGACTGTTTTTGATCCATTGCGGAGAAAATGTAGCGCCCGCTGTCCGCATCGAAGATCAGTTTCGGGTCGAAGGGCGCCGAGGCGACGGAGGACCAAAAGGCGCCCAAAGCGGCGCGGCCGGCCTCGACGCCGGATTTGCTTTGAATGCGGATCTCGCTGTTGAGAGTCGTCATGAGATGCCTAGGCCCGGCGACCCCCATCACATCCGGAACCACCACGGTCCCGTTGTCCTCCAAGGCGGAGAAGCCGCCGACCAACTGCAGGGACAGCGGCGCGGCCGACGCGCGAGAGGAAGACGCCGCGGCCCCCTGCGCGGAGCTCCGGGGACCCGGTTGCGCCGGCCCCTGCGCGGAGCTCAGGGACGATGGAAGCTCCGGTGGAGCGTGACGAGGCGCGGCGGTTTGCGGCGCAGGCGAAACCAAAGAGTCGCGGCTGGATTGAGTCGAAAACGTTTCGGGCAAAACTCTGTCTGGAATGCGATAGCTCCGGGAGGGCGCCGCTAAAATTCCTTTCTGCCCTGCGACGTTCTTCCACTCGATCTCAGCGCCTTTCGCCGCAACTCCCCGGGCGCCTCCGGCCGCCGGGACGCCTCCTTCAATGAGCTCGGCCGACAAAGCGGCCGAACCGCAGCGCGGGGCCGCCGAAACGAGAAGGGACGCGGCAAAAACCAAGGTCTTCATCGGAGCGCAGTGTAGGTTAGCATATCGTTCCGGCCAGTAATTCCGTAAGTAAGCAGTAGCCGTCTGTTTCCTGCCGTCGATAACCCTTCCTGATACTCGC
>JACQRQ010000038.1 GCA_016206405.1 Elusimicrobiota bacterium
AAAGTGATAGAGTGGTAGAGTGGCAGAGGGAAAGTGGTACAGTGGTTGAGTGGTATAGTGGAATGAAGATAGTGCAACGTGGAACCAGGGGAGATGGGAAGTGATATAGTGGTAAAGTGGTAAAGTGGTAACGTGCGAAGGGAAAAGGGGAAATGGTGGAGTGAAAATAGAGGGCTTCCGTACCGCCCGGCCGTTACCAACTTTCCCTTCCCGCTTTCTCACTCTATCACTTTACCACTATACCACTCTACCACTGGTGGATGCCATTGCTGCGGCGGACTAAGCGGTGGACTAATTTGATAAGCCGGCGATGATTCGGGCGCGGTCTTCGTCGAGAATGAGGATGTCTTTATCCTGGCGCTTGATCAGGCCCTTGGACTCGAAGGTGGACAAAAGGCGCACCGTCGTCTCCACCGTGAGGCCGGCCATCTCGGCGAGCTCCTTGCGCTTGATGCCGGAGACCACGGACTGTTTTCGGGCGTTGACCTGCATGATGCGCAGAAGCAGGTCGCAAAGCCTGGCGCGCGCGGACTTGTAGGCGATGTCCCGGGCCTTGTCCTCTCCCTGGCGCAGGTCGAGGCTGAGCTGTCTTAAAAGGCTCATGCTGGCGTTGGGGTGCTTCATCAAGAAGTTGTAGAAGTCCACTTCGGGGATAAAGGATATGACGGAGTCTTCCATGGCCTCGGCCATGCTGGAGTAGGTTTCCCGCGCCAGAAGGGAGCGGTATCCGAAAAGCTGACCGGGGCCCATCATGCGCGTGATGAGCTGTTGGCCGACGCGGCTGGACTTCATCAGCTTGATTTTGCCGGAACAGACGACGTAAATACCCGTGGGTTTCTCGCCTTCGTAAAAAATGGCTTCCCCGTCCCTGAAGCGCTTGGCGACGCGAAGGTCAATCCATTCCTTTTGGGTGTTGCGGTCCAGTTGGTTGAAAAAACAGCGGCTTTTAAAGGGGCACCGGTCGCAAACAGGGGCCTCTTTACGGCTGAAGGACATGCTCAAATTGTAGCATATCCCCGTCGGAAGATAAAGGAAACCCAAGCATTGATTTGACCCGCTTTCAAAAGGTAGAATTATTAAGGTTAGCGGCTTGCGGCCGCCTGGCCTTTTTGTGACATCTAAAAACGCCGAAAGCATTCTCATCAAAGAGCTGACCCCCGCGATGAAGGCGGAGGAAGCCAGAGTGGAGGCGCAGCGCTGCTTGTACTGCTACGACGCCCCCTGCATCCAGGCCTGCCCGACGCACATCGACATCCCCAAATTCATCCGCCAGATTTCAACCCGGAACTTGACGGGTTCGGCCGTGACCATCCTGGAGGCCAACGCCATGGGGCATTCCTGCGCCAGGGTGTGCCCGGTGGAGGCACTGTGCGAAGGCGCCTGCGTTTACCTCGGCTGGCATGAAAAGCCCATCGAGATCGCCCGGCTGCAGAGGGCGGCCACCGACGATTTCAACCAGGGCATATCCGCTTCCAGGATCGACGCGGCGCCCCTGTTTTCCCGCAGCCCTTTAAACGGCAAGAAGGCGGCCGTGGTGGGCTCGGGGCCGGCGGGGCTTTCCTGCGCCCTTTACCTCGCCCGGCTGGGCTACGGCGTGACCGTTTTTGAGAAAAGGGACAAACCCGGGGGCCTCAACACCTACGGCATCGCGGAGTACAAAATGGCCCAGGCGACCGCCCTGGACGAGGTGCGCCTCGTCCGGGCTATGGGGGTCGAGATTAAGACGCGCGTCGCGGTTGGGCGCGACATTTCCCCCAAGGCTCTGGAGGCCCAATTCGACGCCGTCTTCATCGGCGTGGGGCTGGCCGGAACCCATCGTTTAAACGTCCCCGGAGAGGACTTGGCCGGCGTCTTCGACGCCCTGACCTTCATCCGGCATATCAAAGACAGGGAGTATTCCAGAATACCTCCCGGCAAGACGACCGTCGTCATCGGCGCGGGAAACACGGCCATCGACGCCGTCACCCAGGCCAAGCGCACCGGCACTCCGCGCGTGATCATGGCCTACCGGCGCGGCCAGAAGGAGATGCCCGCCTACGCCTACGAATTTGAGCTGGCCAAGAAGGACGAAATCGAGTTTCTGTGGAACGCCGCGCCGGTCAGAATTTTGGGCCGCAAAAAGGTTGAGGGCGTCGAGTTGGCCCGCACGGAGAGAAAAGGCGGGGCGTTGAGACTCATCCCCGGCTCGGAGTTCAGCGTCGCCTGCGACCGCGTCATCGGCGCCATCGGCCAGAGCAAGCACGCCGCTTTCCTTAAGACTTTGCCGGCTATTGAGCTGGACGGCTCGGGAAAAATAAAGGTGGACCCCAAAACGCTCAGAACCACCAACCCGAAGTATTTCGCGGGCGGCGACGCCATCAACGGCGGCAGGGAAGTCGTCAACGCGGCAGCCGACGGCAAGCGCGCGGCGTGGGGCATGCATCAAGCTTTAACCGGGCAGAAGACGCCGCCCTCCGAGCACGAGTACTGGATTTCCACGATAGAGGGCCGGCTGGTGTCGCCGCCCAAGGACTTTCACAATGACCCGCATGGACAAAAACGGCAAAAAATCCGCGCCTGATCTGACGGCCGACTGCGGCGGCATCAAGTCGCCCAACCCGTTTTGGCTGGCCTCGGCGCCGCCCACCAACTCCGGCGAGCAGGTCATGCGCGCTTTCGACCACGGCTGGGGCGGGGCCGTGTGGAAGACCTTGGGGGAGGATCCCGCCGTCATCAACACCACCTCCCGCTACGGCGCCATCGACATCGGCGGCCAAAAAATGGCCGGCTTCAACAATATCGAGCTCATCACCGACCGTCCCCTGGAGGACAATCTCCGCGAAATCCGCGAGGTCAAGAAAAGATATCCCAAGCACGCCGTGATCGTGTCGCTGATGGTTCCCTGCGAGCGGAAGTCCTGGCACGACATCGTCAAGCGGGCGGAGGACACGGGCTGCGACGGCTTGGAGCTCAATTTCGGCTGCCCCCACGGCATGTCCGAAAGAGGCATGGGGGCCGCGGTGGGCCAGGTGCCGGAATACGTGCAGATGGTCACCGAGTACGTCAAGGAGGCGGCGCGCACCCCGGTTTTGGTGAAGCTCACGCCCAACGTGGCGGACGCGCGCTACGCCGCCCGCGCGGCCCAAAAAGGCGGGGCCGACGGCGTGTCTCTCATCAACACCATCAACTCCATCATGGGCGTGGATTTAAAAAGCCTCGTTCCCAAGTTCGCCGTCGGCGGCAAGGCGGCCCACGGGGGCTACTGCGGACCGGCCGTCAAGCCCATCGCCCTGCACATGGTTTCCTCCATCCGCGCCGACGCCGAGTGCCGGAACTTGCCCATCTCGGGAATCGGCGGCGTCTCCAACTGGTCGGACGCGGCGGAGTTCATGCTTTTGGGGGCCTCCAGCGTCCAGGTCTGCACGGCCGTCATGCATTACGGATTTAGAATCGTGGAGGAGATGATCGACGGCTTGAGCCATTGGATGCGCGAGAGGAATTTCTCGAAGGTTTCAGATTTCGTCGGCCTGTCGGCCGCCAACGTGGTGGATTGGAAAAAGCTCAACCTGCATCACAAGACGGTCGCCAAAATCCATCCGGACGCGTGCATCCAATGCCAGCTTTGCTACGTCGCCTGCAACGACACCGCCCACCAGTGCATCGCGGTGGACCGCGCCGGCGGAAACCGCGTTCCGCACGTCATCGAGGAAGACTGCGTGGGCTGCAACCTGTGCGCCATCGTCTGCCCGGTGGAGGGCTGCATCACGATGGAGCCGGTGGCCACGGGCCATCCGGAGCTGACCTGGGAAGAGTACATGGCCAAAGGCATGAAGGGCTACCGCGAGGTCTATAAGCGTTTTCATGGTTAGGAGGATTTCAAATGCGGAACTCAAATGACAAGAATTCCGGCAAGAAGGCCGGCGCCCGCATGGTGCGGGCGGGCCTTATTCAGGCCTCCTGCGACTGGTCTCCGGAGAGCCATTCTCTTTCCGAAATCAAGAAGCGCATGATCGCCAAGCACGTCAAGCTCATCCAGGAAGCCGCGCGCCAAAAAGTGCAGGTGCTCTGCCTGCAGGAGATTTTCTACGGCCCGTATTTCTGCTGCGAGCAGGACACGCGCTGGTACGACACGGCCGAGCGCGCGGACGGGCCGACCGTGCGGTTGATGCGCAAGCTGGCCAAAAAGCACGGCATGGTTTTGGTGGTTCCGATTTACGAGACGCCCCAGACGGGGACCTATTACAACACGGCCGTGGTCATCGACGCGGACGGCGAGGTCCTCGGAATTTACCGCAAGAACCACATTCCCCATTGCCCGCCGGGGTTCTGGGAAAAGTTTTATTTCAAGCCCGGCAACATGGGCTATCCCGTGTTCCGGACCCGCTACGGAAAAGTCGGCGTCTACATCTGCTACGACCGCCATTTTCCGGACGGGGCCCGCATCCTGGGGCTTAAAGGGGCCGAGATCGTCTTCAACCCTTCGGCCACGGTGGCGGGGCTTTCCGAATACCTCTGGAAACTGGAGCAGCCCGCCCACGCGGTCGCCAACCAGTACTTCGTGGGGGCGATCAACCGCGTCGGCTGGGAAAAGCCGTGGAAGTTCGGCGAGTTCTACGGCCAGAGCTATTTCTGCGATCCGCGCGGCCAGATGATCGCCGTCGGGCCGCGCTTGAAGGACGCCGTCATCGCGGCGGATCTCGATTTGGACCAAATCCTCGAGGTGCGCAAGGTGTGGCAGTTCTTCCGCGACCGCCGTCCGGAGACCTATAAGGAACTGGTGGAGCCCTTGCCGTGAGGGGCGCCCAGGCGCGCGGCGAATTCGTCGAGCTGACCGAGGACGTCTCCGGCTCTCCCTACTGGAACCCCGACATCGCCCCGACGCGGGTCGAGGATCGCAAATGGGGGCTTTTCGACATCGCGGCGCTGTGGATTTCCATGTCGGCCTGCATCCCCACCTATATGCTGGCCTCCTCCCTCATCTCCGAGGGCATGAACTGGCGGCAGGCCGTGCTCACCATTTTCCTTGGCAACGTCATCATCCTGGCGCCGATGATACTCAACGCGCACGCCGGAACGCGCTACGGCATTCCCTTTCCGGTCTACTGCCGGCCCGCCTTCGGCGTCCTGGGGGCCAACATCCCCGCGCTTCTGCGCGCTTTCGTCGCCTGCGGCTGGTTCGGCATCCAGACTTGGATCGGGGGCTGGGCCATCTACAAGATATTCGCGATTTATTTCCCTTCGTGGGAAGCTTTGCCGGCTTTCCTGGGCGGCATCAACGCCGCCCAATTGGCGTGCTTCCTGTTTTTCTGGTCCATCAACATGCTCGTCATCTACAAAGGCATCGAGTCCATCCGGATTCTGCTCGACATCAAGGCCCCGCTCCTCATCCTCCTGGGCCTGGCGCTTCTGGCGTGGGCGTACCGGAAGGCGGGGGGCTTCGGCCCTATCCTTTCCCAACCCTCCGCTTTCGTTCCGGGAGGGGCGAAGGAGGGGCAATTCTGGGCGGTCTTTTTCCCGTCCCTGACGGGGATGATCGGTTTTTGGGCGACGCTGTCGTTGAACATTCCGGACTTCACCCGCTACGCGAGGTCGCAGCGCGAGCAGATGATCGGCCAGGCCCTGGGACTTCCCCTGACGATGGCCCTTTATTCTTTCATCGGCGTGGCCGTCACCTCGGCCACCATCATCATCTATGGCGCGTCCATCTGGGACCCGGTGGTGCTGCTGACGAAGTTCACCAACCCGGTCGTTTTGGCCGTTTCCCTTTTCGCCCTGTGCCTGGCGACCTTGGCCACGAACCTGGCGGCCAACGTGGTGAGCCCGGCCAATGACTTCGCCAACCTGTGGCCGAGCCGCATCTCCTTTAGAACCGGCGGCCTCATCACCGGGGTGATCGGAATTCTCATCCGGCCGTGGAAGCTCGTGGCCGACCCCACCGGCTACATCTTCACCTGGCTGGTGGGTTATTCATCCCTCCTGGGCGCCATCGGCGGCGTCCTGCTGTCGGATTACTTCCTCATCCGCAAGACGGAGCTCAATTTGCCCGATCTCTACAAACCGGAGGGAGAATACTCCTACTCCCGCGGTTTTAATCCCGTGGCGGTCGTCGCTCTCGCTTTAGGAATTCTTCCATGCGTGCCCGGCTTTTTGGGGACGATCCAGGTCGCGGCGGTCGGGCCGTTTTGGATGAACCTTTATCATTACGCCTGGTTCGTGAGCTTTTTCATCAGCTTTTCCGTCTACGCCGGCGCGACGAAGCTGGCGAACAACATAAAACAAAGTGGTAAAGTGGCGGAGGGGGGAAGTGGCGAGGGGGGAAGTGGTACAGTGGTAGAGTGGTAGAGTGGCGGCAAGAAAGTGATAGAGTGGTAAAGTGGTAAAGTGGGAAGGGGGAAGTGGCAGTGGGGAAGTGGTAGAGTGATAAAGTGAAAAACGGAGGTAATACGACAATTTGCCCGGTCAGATATCGCCATCTCCTTACTCACTCCGCTTTACCACTTTCTGCCCCCCCACTTTCTCCATCACTTTACCACTCTATCACTCTACCACTATACCACTCGCGTTAAGCCAGGATGTATCTTAGGAGGGAAAAACAATGTCTTATGATTTAGTCATCAAAAACGCCGTCGTTCACACCGCCGCCGACACCTTTACGTCCGACATCGCCGTCAAGGGGGAGAAAATCGCCGCGCTCGGGACCGATTTGAAAACAGACGGTGCCAAGGTTCTGGACGCCAAAGGCCTTGAGGTCGTTCCGGGCGGCATCGACGTCCACACGCACCTGGACATGCCCTTCGGCGGCACCACCACCGCCGACGACTTCGTCTCGGGCACGACCGCGGCGGCCTGCGGCGGAACCACCTCCATCATTGATTTCGCGATTCAGAAAAAGGGCGAGGAGCTGCGCGCGGGGCTCGAGACCTGGCACAAAAAGGCGCAGTCGAAATCGGCGGTGGATTACGGCTTTCACATGATCGTCACCGACCTTCCCGAAAACAAGGTCAAAGAGATGGACAAGGTCGTGGACGAGGGCGTCGCGAGCTTCAAGCTGTTCATGGCCTATCCGGGCATTTTCATGTCCGACGACGCGACGATTTTTAGGGCGCTTATGAGAACCAAGGAAAACGGCGGCATGGTCTGCATGCACGCGGAAAACGGCGGCGTCATCGATGTCCTGATCCAGAAGGCTCTGGCGGAAGGCAAGACCGAGCCCAAGTATCACGCCCTCACGCGCCCCATGACGGCGGAGGCGGAGGCCACCCACCGCGCCCTGGCTTTGGCGGAGATGGCCGGGGTTCCTATCTACATCGTGCATTTGAGCGCCGGCGACGCGATGGAGGA
>JACQRQ010000003.1 GCA_016206405.1 Elusimicrobiota bacterium
CCTGCAGGACGATGGCGCCCGCCGCGGCCAAAGCAACGTTTCTAACCCATCGGCGCGGCTCGCGCAGCCAAATCCAGGCTGCCAGCGCGAAGGTCAGCAGCCCCACCATCCCCGCGATGAGGCGGTGGCCGTGCTCAAAAAAGACGCCCCCGGCCATCTTGGGGAAGAACTGTCCGTACGACAGCGGCCAATCCGGCACCGCCAATCCGGAGCCGGTGGAGGTGACCAAGCCGCCCGCGATGAGAAGGATGAAAGCTGAAACGGCCGTCAAACAAGCGAAGCGGTGAATCGAGTTGGAAGGCGAAAAATCTTTCATGACAACACGGCCTCCTTCGTGTCGCTCTGGACGGTTTTTTCCGCAGCCGGAGCGGCGGCCGCCGAAAGCAATCCCTCCGCGGCGTTGCGGCCGGCCTCGATGCGGTAGACCGCGTAGACAAAGATCGACAAAATCGCGAAAGTGGGCGCGATGAGAAGGACAAGCCCCCAAAAGTAAGCGTTGATCAAATCCGGGGAAGCGCCGCGGCTGAAGCACAGCGGACAAGCCTCGGAAACGGCGCAGGAGCCGATCAGAATCGCGGCTGCCATCCCGGCGGAACATTTCTTTTTCAGCATCGCGTTTTCAACTCCGGCCCTTGCGAATGAACCAGGCCAGGTAAGCTCCTCCCATCGCAAAGCCCGCCGCGGAGGAGAACAAAACCGGCAGATAAAAACCGCCGGCCGAATGATGCAGATGATGGTGTCCGGACCAATACGCCAGAAAAGCCAGAAGGCCCAGCGCGGTTGAAATCAAGAAGATATGAAAGGAGCGCAGCGACATAAACAAAAAAAGACGTCCAACCCCTTAAGGGTTAGTGATGCTCCGCCGGAACCGCCGACGGAGACAGAGCCGCGGCCGCTTGGGCGCGTTTGGCCGCCGTGGCCACGGAATCCGTGGCCGGGATGACAAATAAGATCGCCAGGAAAAGCAAAGTCAGCCCCAGCACGCCGAAAATCAGCGCCCGCTCGCCCTTCAGATGCATGAAAAAGGCCGCGACCAGCCCCGCCTTGACCGCCGCGATCAGCATTCCGCAGAACACCGCCAAACCGATCGGCAGGCGCAGATGGGAAACGCTCACGGTCACGACGGTCAGAACCGCCAAAGCTCCAAACACAAATAGATACGCTTTGATATTGGGTTTATGCTGTTCGCTCATAAAAGATAAAGCGCCGGAAACAGAAATATCCACACGATATCCACGAAGTGCCAGTACAGTCCGGCGTATTCGACCCTCCCTGCGAATTTAGGATCCTTCCACTGTCCGTAGCTCATCAAGGTGATGCCCACGTTCCAAATGATGCCGACGATCACGTGCAGGGCATGCAGCCCCGTGGCCGTGAAGTAGACGGCGTAAAAGATGCTGGTGGAAGGATAGTGCCCGTGCTGGAATTTCGCCGAGTATTCCAGGGTCTTGATGCCCAGGAAGGCGAATGCGAGGAACACCGTCACGCACATGAAAAAGCGGAACAAAAACTCGTTTTCACCCTCAGCGGCCATCGCGTGAGCCAGCACGATCGTGACGCTGGAGCTGATCAAGACGAAGGTGTTTAAGGTCGCCAAAGGAACGTTGAGCACCTCCCACCCCACGGGCCAGCTCGGAGCCCCCATTCGCAGAACGATGTAGGTCGTAAAAATAGTGGCGAAGAGCATGATCTCGGAAGCGAGGAACAGCCACGTGCCGAGCTTGCCGTTTGGAATTCCGGTGGATGTGACCTCTGAGTCCAAGGTGGCTGTGGTCATCAGGCGGCCTCGTTTTGAGGGTGCCAGTCGGCGGCGCGCCCAGGCACCGAATATTCATAAGGGCCCCGGTAAACGCTGGGGGGCCGGTCAAAATTTCCATGCGGCGGCGGAGAGGGACAAGCCCACTCCAGAGTGGTCGCCTGCCAGGGGTTTTCCTCGGTCTTGGCGCCCTTAAAGATGCTGTAAAAGAAATTCGCAATAAAAGGAATCTGGAAAATAAACAGAAGCCAGGCGGAGACCGAACTGACGACGTTTAAGGGCTGGGTGGTCAGGTTATGCATCTGCGTCGTCGGATCGTAGAGACGCCGGGAGACTCCCGCCAGGCCTTGGATGAACATCGGGAAAAAGACCCCGTTCATGCAGGCCAGAGTCCCCCAGAAGTGCACCTTGCCCCAGAAATCATTCATCTTGCGGCCGAACCATTTCGGAAACCAATAATAGATTCCCCCCATCAGCGCGATGATGCTTCCGGTGACGACCACGTAATGAAAGTGCCCGATCACGTAATAGGTGTCGTGCAGGTAAATGTCGGTCACGGTCAGGCCCAGCGGCAGGCCCGTGAGGCCTCCGATGCCGAACATGGGCAGAAAGGCGAGGGCAAATAGCATGGGCACGGTGAAGCGGATCGAACCGCCCTTGAGGCTCCATATCAGGCAGGTCAGGATGGCCACCGAAGGGACCGAAATCACCATCGTGGTGACCAAGAAGAAGTTGCTCAGCGCCGGGCTCATGCCGCTGACGAACATGTGGTGGGCCCAGACGATAAAGGACATAAATCCCAGAAAAATCATCGAGCCCTCGATTTCTTTATAGCCGAAGAGCGGCTTTCTGGTGCCGCTGGCGATGATCTCCGCGCAGATGCCCATCGCCGGCAAAATGAGCACGTAGACTTCCGGATGGGCCAGGAACCAGAAAAGGTGCTGCCATAAAAGCGGCTGGCCCCCGCCCGAAACCTTCAAGGCCTCGCCGGTGATGATGAGCCCCGCCGGAAGATAAAAGCTCGTGCCCGCCACCCGGTCCATCAACTGCAGAATCGCCGCCGCCTCCAGCGGCGGAAAGGCCAACAACAGCAGAATGGCCGTGACGAACTGCGCCCAGACGAAAACCGGCATGCGCCACAAGCTCATTCCCTTGGCCCGCATATTGAGCGTCGTCACGATGAAGTTGATTGAGCCCAAAAGCGAGGAGGTGATGATGAACACCATCGCGATCAGCCAGGCCGTCTGCCCCGGATTGATGATGGACAGCGGCGGATAGGAGGTCCAGCCCGACTGCGCCGCTCCGCCCGGAAGAAAAAACGACAAAAGCATCAAAAGCCCGCCGGGGACGTACATCCAGTAGGAGAGCATGTTCATGCGCGGGAAGGCCATGTCCGGAGCGCCGATCTGCAGCGGCAGGACGTAGTTGCCGAAGGCGCCCACGCTCAGGGGCACGAC
>JACQRQ010000043.1 GCA_016206405.1 Elusimicrobiota bacterium
GGGTGTGCGATTCCTGGGCAGGCTCAAGGCAATCTTGAAACCACAAACTCGCTTGCCAAGTGGGAGGGCGAGACCGACTGCCGCCTAGCCTTTTTGGCGAGCAAGCGGTACTTGGTTTCCGGAATCCAAAACTTCACTTGATGCTTGGGTTCCAAAAGCGGCCTCCCTCTCCGAAGGTTGAGGACCTTTCGAATTGTCCGGTGTACTTGCGCTAGAATTGCGCGTCCCCCCTCCACGGGAATGCCGGCCACTGAATATCCGACCCGGCCTTCCGTGGTTTGAAAGAGCGCGACAACGGGACGAGCGGGGATTATTGAAGCAAGCTCATGATTGACTCGAACCTCAATCTGCCGCAACTTGCTCGTCTTCGACAACTCAAAAAATCTCACCTTTCGACCATCTCGCGGATTGCGTTGTCAATCCGCTCCTTTTCCAGAGCCCTGCGACCCCGGTCAAAGCGCGGAATGGGAACGGCCACCATAAAAGCAAGCTTCTTGCGAATTCGCGCAGTCACGTATTTATTGGTACCATAGTCCCTATAAAAGTATAGTCCCTCAACTGCCTGCCGTCAAGGGGGCCGATGAACTGCCGATGGACTGCCATGCGGCCTCATTTCCCCCCTCCCTTCGGGAGCACTTAAAGCCCGACAGCGCCTTTCTCTTCAAGGCCTCCCGCGCCATGGAACTCGAAAAGCTGGCTGAGAGGCTATGAACTCTGAAAAGGTAAGCGTGGAATTCTGACTTTACAAGGGGTATAATTTAGGAAATGGAAGAAAGCGGCGGCGGGTCAAGGCGGCTTGCGGCGGTCATGTTCCTGGACGTGGCAGGCTACAGCGCCATTATGTCGCGCAGCGAGGCCGAGGCCCTGGAGACGATCCGGGACGTGGAGGCCATCGTCCGCAGGGAGATTCCCGTCCGGGGCGGCCGCGTCGTCAAATTCCTCGGGGACGGGACCCTCGCCGAATTTCCGACCGGCTTTGCGGCGCTGGAAGCCTCGCAGGCCGTCCTTCAGGCCCTGGCCGAGCGCAACCGCGGCCGTTCCGGCAAGCCCGCGCAGGTCCGCATCGGTCTGCACTTGGGGGAGCTCCTGGAGAAGGATGGGGACATCTTCGGCGAAGCCGTCAACGTCGCCGCCCGCATCCATCCGATGGCCGAGCCCAACGGCATCGCGCTTTCGCAAGCGGTCTATGCCCAGATCAAGAACAGGCTGGAGCTCAAGGGGACCTTCCTCCCGTCTCGGCGGCTCAAGAACATCTCAGACCCCGTCTCTGTCTTTCTGACCGCCCCGGAAGGGGCCTCCGCCGCCTGGCTGGCGCTCAGGGCGCGGGCCTTCTCCATCGGGACGGGCCTGCTTGCCGTGGCGGTGCTTGCGGCTGCCGGCTTCTGGGCCCAGCGCAGGTTCTCCCGGCTTCCCTACGAGCAGATCGCTTTCCTCCAGGTCAGGGCGAATGAAAAAGATCCGGAGTCCCAGCGGATGGAGAAGGCGATCTTGGAGGCGATGGAGCTGGACGGCCCCCGGATCCGCGGGATGAGGTGGATGGACCGCTCCGGCCTGCTGCAGGTCCTCTACCGGGAAGGCATCCGGGATCTGACAGATATTGAGCGGGCGGAGTCCGGAGCGTGTTTGGTCGCGGCGAAGATCGACCTGAGGTTTCCCGCCTCGGCGCGGCTGCTCCGGAAAAGCGACGGGACCTGGCGGATGGAAACCAGCGTCACGGATACCGAGGACCTCTCCATCGTCGGGCGCTTCAGCGCGGCGGGAAGGGACCCGGAAGGCCTGACCACGGAGACCCTGCGCCAGATGCAGGTCTGGGTGGATGAGATGAACGTCAAGGAGGGGCCGTGAACGCCCGCGGTTTGCTGATTTTTGCGGTCCTGGCGGGGGCCGCGGCCCCGGCGGCGGCCGCCGGCCTCTACGATGAGAAGGCCGTGGCGGGATTTGCCCGCGAGATGGAGGGCCGGCAGGCCCCGGCCTTTGACCTCAAGACCCTTAAAGGGGAAAAGGTCGGTTCGGGAATCTTTCAGGACCATTGGACCGTGGTGATGTTCGGGGCTTCCTGGTGCCCGCACACGAACAAGCGCCTGAAGGCCTTTGAGGCCCTCCGAAAAGACTTTGAGCCGCGCGGGGTGCGTTTTCTCATTATCAACGTGGATGATCCGGACAAGAAGGCGGCAAAGTGGATCCGGAAGCGCAAGATAGCGACAACGGTCGTCATGGACCGGGACGGAAAGGTGGCGGAAAGCTACGCCGCTTCCGGCTTGGCGCATCCCAAGTACCCCCGGAAATACCTGGTCGTCGCCTCCACCCTCGTCATCGGGCCGGACTCCGGGATACGCTTCTACAATTTATCCGGCGAGCATGGGGAGTACGACCTGGACCTGGGAAAACTCCGCTCGCGCCTTGAAGCGCTCCTCCGGGAGAGCGCTTCGGAGCCCGCAGCTCCCGCCTCCAAAAACTAAGTCACTGGAGCGCAGGACCTCCGAATTGCTGAAGCCCAGCGTTTTGCGAAGGTTCTGCCCAAATCAGCAGGCTTCTTTGCGGTGGTCCCGCGTCCTGGAGCTCGAAAAGCTGGCCGAGAAGCTCTGAAGAAAAATTTCATGAAATTGTGCTGTTCCATCGTTTTTGTCCTTTTCCTTTTTCCCTGTCTGGAAGCTGGAAGATCGCGGCCCAATCTTTTGGCGTGAGGATCACCAAGCGATGCTGCCGTAATTTTCATCGACACCCAGCGGCCACCCATTGCGCGCCTTCTTGCAATTTCAACCGATAGTCAACTTTGTCAAGCCAGGCACCGTTTGGCACCGTTTCCGGGCGTCAAACCAGGGACCGATTATTGTCAAGCCAGGCACCGTTTCTGTGCGCCTTGAATTCGGTATGGTGTCTCCGGAATTCCCGGCGATTTCCGGAGGCTTTTCAGACGGCGTTAAGAATGGGTCCGTTGTTGAGGCGGCCAATGCAGATTGAGTCGTGTCGCGGCCCGGTGGAGAGCCTTGTCCCGGCTCCAAATCCTGGCATGCCCGAGACGCGCCGAAGCCATCAGATGGACGTCCACCGCGCCCAGTCCCGACCCAGAAAGCTTTTCAGCGATGATAAACTCGAGCGCCTCGTCATGCGACGCCGCCGGCGCTTTCGGCAGGGCGCGGAGAAGGTCAATCAATTCAGCGCGGCGCGATAGATTGCCGCAAGCCAATTCCTCTATCACCAACGGATGAGTCAGCACCACGCCCTCAACA
>JACQRQ010000040.1 GCA_016206405.1 Elusimicrobiota bacterium
AAGCCTGCGCCTGCTCCAAGCTTGGCTCTCGAAACGCTCTTTCACCAGAAACGGCTATTCTCATGTCGGCATGATTTGGGTGCGCAAAGCCGACGGCGTTTCGATGACATGGGCCGTCGACAATTACCCCAACGCCGGAGAGGGCGGCATTCGCATGATCGGCTTGATGGAACAGTTCGCTCAGAACGGCCCGTACCTGCGTCTGGGAGTGAGCCGCTTGGATCCAGCGCGAACCTGGGAGGCCTTCCAAGGGCAATACCGGAAGGAGGGCTACCGCCCCAGCGCCCATGGCGCGGACGGCGGCGATTGGAAGACCCAAATCAGCCGCGCAGACTACGAACGGCTGGCCCGCATTCCCAAAAATCACGCCGGAAAATTGCTGAAGCTTCTGAACCAAAGAGCCGTGGAGCAGGTCAAAGCGATGATGACCGGCCTCGGCGTCGGCTTCGCTTATGGCTTTTCAAACGAGCTTTACCGCGCCTACTGCAGCTCCAGCATGATGCTGGCCTACAAATTGAGCTCGCTCTTCGAGATGCAGACGTCTTTCGACATGTGGCATCCGCTGGTCAAATTACTGAAAAAACTCGGCGTCAAAAGCGCCAAGGATCAAAAAACCGGCGGGCGCATTATTTGGCCGGGGAGCCTTTTCATCGACCCGAAGGTTTCCAAGCATATCTCCGTCGATTTCCCCGATTTTGTCGAGGTCGGCAAGGTTTCAAATCCCTACAGCATGCCGGCTTATCTGGAAAGGGACCCGGAACTCACCCGCAAACTCAACGCCCTTCTGCAGCTTTCCGGGGAGGGCTCCATCGAGCCCGAGGGAGACTGGCTTTACAATCTTATCCTTTTTAGCCTGGATACGCGCGCCCAGAAGGGCCGCATGAACGCCGGCGGCTTCAGGAGCGGCGCCAACCCGTCCACGGGTTACTCCGCCGGACTTCTGGAACTCTTAAGGGACGACGAGTAGGCCGGGCGCGGCGTCACCGGCTTTTTTTCCCCGCCAAAGCCTTTCTCCAAAGAGAAGAAACCAGATAGCGGTCGAGTTTCTCCATGGCCACCCACCGGTAATTGGAGGGGAACGGCTTGGGGACGGCTGAAGGGTAAACGCCCAAGCGGATATTGTGGCGAGTGATGCAATGCCGCACCGTGCGGACCGGTTCTTGAACCGGGGCCTTCAAACGCAAAATTTCAGGGAGCCCCCAGTGCCCCGGCAGAAATCGGGCGTCTTTAGGGCGCTTTTCCAAAAGCACCTTTCCGCCTCGCCTGGCCAGAAGGCAGGAGAGGACCACCGGCACAACGGCGAGTTTCTTGCCGGTGTCGGGCAGGGTGTTTTCAAGCCCTCTTCTTCGCGCCGAGCAAGCGCCCCGAACCGGACAGATGCGGCAGTGCGGGTTTTCCGGCACGCAAATCAGCGCGCCAAGCTCCATCAGGGCTTGGTTCCAGTCTCCAGGGCGCTCCACGGAAATCAAATCCTCGGCCGCCGCCCAAAGCTCTTTTTGCACGGCAGCGTCCTTCAAGCTCTTTCTGAGGGCAAAAAGTCGCGCGAAGACGCGCATGACGTTTGCGTCCAATACCGGAAAAGGCTTGCCGTAAGCGATGGACAAAACGGCTCCGGCCGTGTAGCGCCCGACGCCCGGCAAACCGAGGGCGGCCCCATAGAGAGAAGGAAATCTGCCTGCATGGTTCTGCATAATCTCCCGCGCCGCCCGGTGAAGCGAACGCGCTCTGGAGTAATAACCCAAACCGGACCAAAATTGAAGGACGCGGTCCCCGGATGCGGCGGCCAGTGCCGCGCAAGTCGGAAATTCTTCGACAAATCGCCGGTAGAAAGGAATCACCGTGGAAACCTGCGTCTGCTGCAGCATGATTTCCGACACCCAAATTTTGTAGGCGTCTGAAGTTTTGCGCCAGGGCAAATCCCTCTTGTTTCCATCAAACCAGCGCAACAGCCTCCCCCTGTCCGCTTCCGGCAATTTGTATTTTTTCACGTTATCTTTGCCGCCCAGCCGCTCTATCACTTTATCACTCGACCACTCGA
>JACQRQ010000041.1 GCA_016206405.1 Elusimicrobiota bacterium
CCAGGGGGAGAATCTCAAGCAGCGCGCCGATGACTTCCCTTTGGTCCGCTGGCATGGATTTGAGGTCGGTTTTTAAATCAACGAACTGGAGCTTTGAGGCGAGGCCTTTATAATCCATGCCTTTTTTAAGATAAACGCGGCCCGGATCCGGCGCGGCAGATTTTTGGAAGCCGGCCGACGGACCTTTCCCGCCCAAAACGGGTTCGGGTTCACCGGCGCCTTGGCCGCCCTCGTAGAAGGAATTCAGGCGCATGGAAAGGCCGGCGGCGGAGGGATTGCCTTGGAGCTCTTGTTCCAAGGAACGCATAGGGCCGCTTACAAAGGGCTTGCTTTTTTGATGCGGCCGCGCGCCGGCGCGTCCAACGCCGTAAAACCGGAAATGGCCCGCGGAATTGGGCTTTATGGGCTGAGCGGCGTTGGAATTCGGCGCTCCCCAATAGACGAGAAACAGGAGGGTCGATATCCCCCCCAGAAATGACGGTCGGTCGGAATAGGGTTTGCGGCCTATCGAGAGAGATGTGGGATAAAATCGCATCCTTATATTTGTAGCAGGGATACGCCCAAGGATGCATGGGCCGTTTGGGCACCGGAAAGGGATTATTGGACCTACCTTTTTAGGCGCCAAACGGCCCATTTAAGGAGGCCGAGGGGGGAGGCGGCTGGAGAAGCGGAGGTTATTTGCGGCCGCTTGCAACGCGCCGGGAAGCTTGCCGCGCGCGGGCGGACGCTTGCGCCGTGGAGGCGCGGAAAAATCTGGCCGGCGTCTGGAAAATCTGGCCGTTTTCGCCCAACACGCGCCCCACCGCCTTCCCCCGGGCTTTGCCGTCCGGGGCCCAATCGAACCACCAGTAGCCCACCGCCGGGCGGCAGGGCGTCCAGGGACCATCGTTGATGGAAATATCAACGTTGCCGGCCAAGCGCGTCTGAATGCGAAACGCATAGTGGCTGGAACTTATCACCTCGTTCGTTTTGGGATAGTCGAAGGCGATTTCGGTCGATTTCTTTGCGCGCGGCATATTTTGATCCTCCCGAAGGATGATTCTTGTCCCAGCGGTGCTTTTCGCGGGTCGGCGGGGATGGCTAGGCGGCCAGCGCTTTATGGTCGGCGTTGGCTTCGCGCGGCAGGCTTGCGCGCCGCGGCAACTCAACGATGAAGGTGGTCCCTTTGCCGAGGATGCTGCGAACCCGTATGCGCCCGCCGTGCATTCCGATCAGCTTCTTGACGATGGCCAGACCCAGACCCGTGGTCGGCTCGCCGGCGGTCGGTTTGCGGCTGGTGGTGGAGAAGGGTTGAAACAGCTTGCCGATTTCTTCCTTCGGGATGCCTTGGCCGGTGTCGGTCACCTTCAGCACGACGCCGCCCGGCTTTGCCTGGACCGAGACGAGCACCTTGCTGCCGGAGGAGCTGTATTTGACCGCGTTGCTGATAAGATTGTCCACAACCTGAGCGATGCGAAGGGGGTCGGCCGCGATGCGACCGACTTGGCTTGAGATCGTCGCGCTGAGACGAATGCCTTTTTGATCGGCGCGGCGTTGATGCAGAATCACCTGTTCTTGGATGAGCTTGGCCAAGGGGAAGAGTTGGACCTGCAGGGCGACCGTGCCCGCCTCGATGGCGTTTAAATCCAACAGGTCCTTCATCATGAATTCCATTTTCTTGCTCTGCCGCAGGATGATATCAACGACTTTTTTCTGATCCTTAGACATTTTGCCGAGGACGCCGGTGGTGAACATTTTGGCCGAGGCGAAAATCGAGGTGATGGGGCTGCGGATATCATGGGAGACCATGCCGAGAACCTCGTCCTTCTGCTGGCTCACACGGGCAAGGTGTTCCGAAGTTTTTACGGCGTTGTCGATGCGGCTGGCGAGTTGCTGAAACTCAGCCAGGCTGGCCTGAACGATGTCGGTCCGCGTGACGATGCCCAGCAGGCGGCCCTTTCGGTCCACGATGGGCAGCCTGCGGAAGCGCCGCTGCTTGAGAATGGCGATGGCTTCTTGGATCGGCCGATCGTCCTTGATGGTGGTGATGGCGCGGGTCATCACGTCGCCCACCTTGATGTCCTGCGGGAACCCGTTATGGGAGGCGAGGTGCTTGACGATGTCCCGCTCGGTTAAAATGCCAAGCAGGCGCCTCTTTTTTTGGACCACGACGCAGCTGATCGAGCGCTCCGCCATCGTCTGGACGGCTTGGATCAGCGGCGCGTTTTCCGGAACTGAAACCAGCTCGCGCGACATGATCTGCCGTATGGGAATATATGAAAATTCGTCGCTCATAATCGGGTCGATAAGGAGCGGCTTTGAAAGTTGCCCGCCTTCCTACCCCGCTCATTATAAAATATTTTAAGCCGGATGAAACATTTTCCGTTTCTACTAAATTAAAGATAAAATACGCGATTGAAGGACTAAATGCTCTCCAGATTCTTGATACGCCTGCCGTTGGCCTACTGCCTGCTCCTTGCCTCCGCCTCCGCTTCGAGCCAAGGGGCGGCGTCCGGCTGGCAGGAGGTCGCCAATGCGCAGGGCATCGTCGTTTATAAGAGAAAAGTGCCGGAGAGCCGGTTTCTTGAATTCCGCGCCCAGGCGATTCTCGATGCGCCCGTCTTGAGCGTCTTGGCGGTGCTCGACGACACCGGCGGCTACTCTGAATGGGTGCCCGGCAATTTGGAGATGAAAATTTTGGATAAAATCAGCGAGACGGACGAGGTTTTTTACCAGGCCACCGACGCTCCCTGGCCCGCCAAAAGCAGGGACTACGTGGGCCGCTTCCGATTTCAAAAAGACGACGGCAAACGCTCCATCGAGATCGAGTTTAGAAACACGGCGCACCCTTCGGCGCCCGTTCGCGGCGACCGCGTCAGGATGCCCTTCGTCCGCGGCTTGTGGGTTTTGCAGGCCGCGGGGGACGGTCGCTCCACTCGCGCCGAACTGGGCGTGCATATGGACCCAGGCGGCTGGATACCCGCCTGGCTGGCCAACTGGGCGACGCGATCCTTTCCCTTTGATACCCTTAAAAATCTCCAAAAGATTTTGCTGGAGAAAAAACCCAGCGCCGATTTTGTCAACCGGTACAAAGGCTGGAAGGAATTCGGCGGATGGGAAGCCGGTCCGGGATGATGAAAACCCAACACCGGAGAGAGGAGAAAAATGGTTAGATTATTTTTATTTATCATATTAACCTGCGCCACCGCGGCCGGAGCAGCGCCACCGGCGCCCCAGGTACCGCGAACTCTGAGCGCGGCCCACGCCGAGCTTAAAACCCGGCTGATCCCATACCGGCACGGGGACGCGCAGTTGGAGGGATACTTCGTCTACGATGACGCCTTTAAAGGCAAAAGACCCGGCGTGATCGTGATCCATGAATGGAAGGGGCGCGGCGATTACGTCAAGCGGCGCTCCGAAATGCTGGCTCGCCTGGGGTACGCGGCTTTCGCCGTCGATATGTACGGCAAGGGCGTCTACGCTCAAACCCATGAGGAAGCGGCGCGCTTGTCGGGCGCCCACCGAAGCGATCGCGCCCTCATGCGCGGCCGCGCCCTGGCCGGATTGAACGCGCTCAAGGGGCAGAAGAATGTCGACGCGTCGAGATTGGCGGCCGTCGGCTATTGCTTCGGCGGCATGGCGGTCTTGGAGCTGGCCCGCGCGGGCGCGGAGATTAAAGGCGCGGTCAGCTTTCACGGCGGTTTGGACACGCCTCAACCGGCCGGCGCCGGGGAAATCAAGGCCAAGATTTTGGTGCTGCATGGGGCGGAGGATGCCCACACCGGCAAGCAGGCGGCGGCTTTCCAGGAAGAGATGCGCGTCAGCCGGGCGGACTGGCAGATGGTGTATTACGGAGGCGCCGTCCACAGTTTCAGCGTGGCGGAGGCTGGAAACGATCCCTCCAAAGGCGCGGCCTACAATGAGGCGGCGGACCGGAGGTCGTGGCAGGCCATGCGGGATTTTTTGAGGGAGATTTTCCAGTGACGGCGCGTTCCGGCCTCTTGATAATTGCGCGATCATCACCCATAATAGATAAGTGTGCCATATGGGGCAAATGGTTGAGTTTTTGTCAGACAGCGAGGAGCATAGAAACTATTCGGGAGAAGAATGATGAAACCAATAAGGTGGTTTAGACTGCCGGTGTTGTTTTGTTTCGCGTCATTGTCGTTGATCGGCTGCGCGCAGAAGCCCAAGCATCCCTCCGCTGGGGAGGCTCAGGCCGTTCAGAAACCGGCTATGCCCGAGCCGGCCGTTCACGCCCAGCCGGCTCAGGAGCCGACGGAGCACCACTCGACCATCGGCGAGATCAAGGCCATCTTGGATGGAGGAACCACTTTAGTGATTGATCACGGCGAGTTCAAAGGCTTCATGGCGGCGATGACGATGCCCTTTAGAGTGGCGGACCCGGCTCTTGCGCAGGATATTAAAGTCGGGGACAAAGTCCAGTTTACGATTTCGAAATTCGGGCCGGCCTGGCAGATTTCTAAAATCGAGAAAACGGGTAATTAACAGAGGAGAAACCGACATCACGGAACCAAAAGAACGGCAGCGGCATCCCGAGATGAAAAAATGTCCCGCCTGCGGCCGCGCGGCGGAGGTCCGGGCCGAGGAATGTCCGAATTGCTTTCTGATCTTTTCAAAATTCGAATTCCGCCCGACGCCGCCTCCCTCCGCGCGCCAATCTGCGCCGGCCGCCCAAGCCGGCCCAAAACTTCAATGGATGAAGCCTGGGCAGGAAAAGTTGGCGGTGTTCGTGCTGGCGCTTTTGTTGTTCGACGCCTATCTCATCATGACTCCGCCGCAGCGTCCCGAAGACAAGGCCGGCGCCCCGGCGTATTTCAGCGAGGAGGACCGGCCCGTTCCCGTCTCGGCGGTCATCGCGCGCCACGGCAAGCGGAAACAAATCCTTGCGAAGGTTTTTTTCCTGAGCGCCGGAACGGTTGCTTTGGGACTGGGCGCTATATGGATAATCCGGAAAACCAGGCCCTAAAATTGGTAAAGTATGCCGTGGATCTCCGGCCCTCAAGGTGTGGCCAAAATGGACTCAGGGAAAATTGACCTGCCGAAGTCCGGCTGTCAAGGGAGCCCGGCTGGGATGAAACCGATGCTGCGAGCTTTTGAATTCTGCGTTCTATTTTTCTGCGCCTTTTCGCTCTCCGGCTGTTTCAGCGAGGCGCTTATGCTAAAAGAGCAAAGCGAGCCGATGAATATTCCTTCCTCGATGGTTTCCGATCCGATGTCGATGCCGTTGTTGTCGCGGGTTTTTACCGGGCCGCCGGACGGCCGCATCGTGAGGCTCCTGGGCAGCAAGCTGATAGGGAAGAAAGGCGATGATTTGCTTTTAGATTGGAGCGGTTCGGAGCCGCTGCTTCCCAAGTCCCGGCTTCTCATCGTCCGGCAGGCGGGAACCGCCCAATCTCCCGAGGGGGGGGCGCGGGGCGTTCGCGTACGGAGAGTGGGCGTGGCCCGGGTGCTGCGCGTGGTCCGGGAGAACAGATACCGGGCCCGAATCCTGTCCCACACCGCCGAGGTTCTTCCCGGCGACTGGCTCCTCCGGCCCTGATCGATGTCAAAAAATTACGGACTTTTTAGAGAGCTGGTTTTAACGGGGCTCAAGCGGAAAAATTGGTCCCTGCGAAGGTTGTGCCGCAAGGTTTCTTTGGACCCTTCTTTCTTTTCCAAAGTTCTGGCCGGCAAGAGAAATCCGCCTTCCGAAGAGCATGCGCTTAGGAAAATAGCCGAGATTTTGAGCTTGCCTCCGGCGCGCTTGATGGTCGCCGCGGGCCGCATTCCCTCCGAATGGCGGGAAAAGCTGTCGCATTCTCCCACGTTTCAGGAAATCGACGCGCGTCTGGCGGGCATCCAGGAAACTCAAGCGGCGGCCTCCGGCGTCGAGGCCCCAGCGCCGGCGGCGTCCGCGCTCAAGCGCCCGCGCCGTCTGCCGGAGCCGGAGCTTCGGGCGGAGCGCGAGGTTCTGCAGATCGCGTTTCCCAAAAAAGACTTCGCCGAAGAGCTTCTATGATGGAGCAAAAATCAGAAGAATCGCTGGCCATGCTCAAGCTTAACGCGGCCAAAGTGCGGCCGGACGTGCTCCATAAACTCCTGAGCGATTTCGGCTCGGCTTCGGCGGTGCTCGAGCAAAGACCGGGCGACGCGGACTCGGGCGGGGCCTTCAGCGCCAAAACCCTTCAATATCTTCTTTTGACCGCCGGCCATTTTGACGCCGAGGCGGAATGGAACCTCGCCCAAAAAATGGGCGTCGACGTCGTTTTCTATGGGAGTTCCTTGTATCCCGATGGACTCAGCGCCATTTATGACCCGCCGCTCGTGCTCTATGTCAAAGGCAAGCTTCCCCACAGGAGCGGCGGCGTGGCGATCGTGGGCACCCGCCGGCCGACGCCCTATGGACGGCGGGTGGCGGCCCGATTGAGCCGTGAATGCGCGGCGGCCGGGCTCACGACAGTGAGCGGCTTGGCCCGGGGCGTGGACACCGTCTGCCATCAAACCACCGTGGATGAAAAAGGCGCAACGCTCGCGGTATTGGGAAGCGGCCACCGGCGCCTCTATCCTGGAGAAAATCAATATCTGGCCGACCGGATCGCCTGCGAAGGCGGGGCCGTTATCTCCGAGTTTCCGTTGTCTACGCCGCCTGACGCCGCCAATTTTCCGCGGCGCAACCGCATCATCGCCGGCTTGGCCGAGGCCGCGGTGGTGGTGGAAGGCGGGCGGCAATCGGGCGCCTTGATCACGGCCCGCTTGGCGCTCGAGCAGGGCAAAGAGGTTTTCGCCGTTCCGGGCCCGATTGATTCGGAGGAGAGTTGGGCCCCCAATTATCTCATCCGCCAAGGCGCCCATATCGTGGAGAGCATCCGGGATGTTTTGGAAGCGGCTCCCGGTTTGCTGGCCGCCGCGCCTCCGGCGCCTCATGGTCCCCGAAGCTCTGCGGAGGGGGCCGCCGCGCCGGCTTCTCCGGCGCCCGCGCCGAAAATGGCGGCCGCCGGCTCCTCCGGGGAGTTGGGCCCACGGGAAGCGAAGTTATTGGAGCTTATCGGCGGCGGCCTAAAAAGCATCGATGAGCTTGTCTTGGAGACCCGATGGCCGGCCGCCTCGGTGACCCAAGGGATGATGGAGCTGGAGATGCGGGATAAAATTTTATACGTGAACGGACAGCGCTATGCAAGAAAATGACCGGCTTGAGCCGCGGCAGGCCTTCACCTTCAGCGACGTGCTTTTGGCGCCGCAGAAATCGCGCATCAGCTCCCGCAAGCAGGTGTCGTTGGTCAGCCGGCTTTCGCGGAATGTGACTCTGCAAGTGCCCATCCTCTCCGCCAACATGGACACCGTGACCGAGGCGCCCATGGCCATCGCCATGGCGCGCGCCGGCGGCGTGGGCATCATTCACCGCTTTCTCACCATCCGTCAGCAGGCGGAGGAGGTGGTCCGGGTCAAGCGCGCGGAGAGCATCATCATCGAAGAGCCTTATTCACTTTCTCCGGATCAGACCGTTCAGGACGCGAAACGGCTGATGCGGCGCTTGAACGTCAGCGGTTTTTTGGTTCTCCGGGGCCGCCGCTTGGTCGGGATATTGACCAACCGGGATTTGCTCTTTGAATCCGATCCTGGCCGTCGCGTCGCCGCGGTCATGACCCGGCGGCTCATCACCGCTCCGCCCGGCGTCTCGCTCAAAAAGGCCGAAGAATTGCTCAAGCGGCACAAGATCGAAAAATTGCCTTTGGTGGGGGTTGGAGACAGGCTCAGGGGCCTGATCACCGCGAGCGATTTGCTCAAAAATAAGATCAGATATCCTTTGACGACCAAAGACGCCAAGGGGCGGCTCTTGGTGGGCGCGGCCATCGGCGTGGTGGGAGATTATTTGGAGCGGGCCGCGGCCCTGGCGCGGGCCGGAGCCGACATTTTGGCGGTGGACGTGGCCCATGGACACGCCGAGCACGTTTTCAAGGCCGTGCGGAAAGTGAAGAAAAGATGGCCTCACGTCGAGGTCATCGCGGGCAATGTCGCGAGCTATGAGGCCGTTCTCGACTTGGCCGGAGCGGGCGCCGACGCCGTCCGCGTGGGCGTCGGCCCGGGCTCTATCTGCACCACGCGCATCGTCAGCGGCTCGGGCTATCCCCAGCTTTCCGCGGTCCTGGCCTGCGCCAAAGCCGCCGCCGAAACGGGCGTGCCCATCATCGCCGACGGCGGCATCCGGGATTCGGGGGACATCACCAAGGCGCTGGCGGCCGGAGCCTCCAGCGTGATGCTGGGCAGCCTGCTGGCCGGCACCGACGAAAGCCCCGGCTGGACCATCACCCGCCAAGGCATCAAATACAAGGTCTATCGCGGCATGGCCTCGATGTCGGCCACCCTTTCCAGGAAGCAGAAGGAGTACGCCGATGACCCCGACGAAATCGACATGGCGGGCGTCGTGCCGGAAGGGGTGGAAGCGGTGGTGCCCTACCGCGGCCCCGTGGCGGAAGTGCTCGCGCAGCTGGCCGGCGGCGTGCGCTCGGGCATGAGTTATTGCGGGGCTCCCAGCATCGAGGAGCTCTGGAAGCGCGCCCGCTTCGTCCAAATCACGCCGGCCTCCTGGCAGGAGAGCCGTCCCCACGCGCTGGATTGATCCCAAGGAAAGCCCGTGAGAGGACCGCCGCGGTTAATCAGCCGGGCTCAGGTTTCGGTGCCAGCGGGGGATGCGGGTCGTGTCCCAGAAGGTTTCCCAGCCGGTCTGAAGCACGCGGGCTTTGGAGGGAAAAGCGTGCTTCCAGCGCACCGGGACTTCGGCGATCTTATAGCCCAGTTTTCGCGCGATGAAGAGAAGCTCGACATCGAAGGCGAAGCCCGTGCAGCGCTGCATCGTGAAAATTTTCTCGGCCGCCCGGCTGGTGAACAGCTTGAAGCCGCACTGCGTGTCTTGGAAAATCAGCCCCGTCCAAAACTCGACCCAGTTGTTGTAGAACTTCCCCGAAATTTCGCGAAAAAAAGGCTGGTGCTCGATGATGTTGGATTCGGCCATGCCCCGGGAGCCGATCACCACGTCGTGGCCGCGGCTCGCCGCTTCCAGCAATTTTGAAAGCTCGTCGATGGGAGTGGATAGGTCCGCGTCCAGGAAGACGCGCAGCTCGCCGCGGGCGCGGAGCATCCCCAGCTTGACGGCGTAGCCCTTGCCGAGATTTTCCGGGTCGTTGATGAGAGCCACATGCGGCAGTTCGCGGCCCAGCTTCTCCACGACGGCGGCCGTCCCGTCCGCGCTGGCCCCGTCGACCACGAGAAACTCATGCGCTATGCCTTTTTCGCCCAGATACGCGGCGACGGCGCGCACGGAGGCCTCGATGCGGCCGGCTTCGCGGAGAGTGGGGATGATGACGCTGAGCTGGGTCATGGATTCAGTCCTTTCTGCGCAGGAGCTCCGGGTTCTTTAAAATGTAGCGGACGGTGGCGCGGATTCCCTCGCGGATGCCGGTTTTCGGCGTCCAGCCCAGAGCCCGGACACGCCGGGTGTCCAAATGAACCACCGGGCTGTCTCCCAGCCATCCCCGGATGCCCCCGCTGTAGCGGTAGCGCACGCCGTTGAGCCCCATCGTCCGGCAAACCTCATCGGCCAAATCCCGGACGAGCATGATCTGCGTGTGCCCGAGGTTGTAGACGCGCTTTCTGTTTTTTGAGCGCGTCTGGAAAGCCTTCCAGATTCCGGAGACGCCGTCTTCGACCGCTAAATAGGATTTTTTCTGGCGGCCGTTTCCCAAGATGAGAAGCTCCTTGGGGTTGGCGCGCAGTTTCTTGACGAAATCAAAAATGACCCCGTGGGTGTAGCGCTCTCCGATCCAGGAAACGAAGCGGAAGCTCCAGGACTCGATGCCGCAGTATTCCCCGTAGGCCTGGATGAGGGCTTCGCCGGCCAGTTTGGAGGCGCCGTAGAGCGAGGTCTGGATCAGGGGTTCATTTTCCGCGGTGGGGATTTTCTCCGGCTCGCCGTAGACGGTGGCCGAGCTGGCGAAAACGATTTTCTTGACGCCGTGGACGCGCATGGCCTCCAGCACGTTGTGAGTGCCGAGCGTGTTCTGCTCCAGGTCCAGGCGCGTGTTTTTTATGCCGCCCTTGACGTCGGCGTTTGCCGCGAAGTGAAAAACGGCGTCGCAGCCGCGGACGCCGGCCGAGAGTTTCTTGAAATCGAGGATGTCCCCGCGGAGGAAGCGGAAGCGGGGGTTCTTAAGATGATGTTCGAAAAAAAGCTTCCGGCCGGTCGAAAGGTTGTCGTAGACCGCGACCCGGTTGCCCTTTTCGATGAGCAGGTCCACGATATGGCTGCCGATGAAGCCCGCCCCGCCGGTGACAAAGGCCCTCATGGGGAGCAGTATACTTTTTCAGAACTGCGACTTCCAAGCCAAAGTGGGTAAGGAGGCGTCAAATGGCTCCGATGGTCTCAAATCAAAGTGCGACAGGAATGTTTATTCCGATTTTCGTTTTTGCGGCCATTTCATTACAACATGGACGCGGACGATGCCTCTTTTCTGCCATTCGCCCTGTCGAAACTCACGCCGGGAGCGGAGATTTCCTAGCACGCTCGATTTCTCTGCAAAACCATTCGATTTTCGTGTCCAGAGCTTCTCCTCTTTATGTCCGTCAGTGTGATCAATGATGATCAAGGCTTGCCCCACTTTCAGAAAGGCCTTTTTGAATTCGGATGCCGGCGATGGATCAAGGGTGATGGGGAGAGTATTCGCTCTTTGGGAAGGTTTGTGGGATAATCCAGGGCTATTCAATCTGGGTGCGCGGTCCATCGAGGTTTTTTCCTGTTTTCTTTCCATGTTTTCGAGACGCCGTTCCAAGTAACTCCTATTTGCCTGGCAGAGCGATGTGATGATTTCATACTGCGTCTCACAGTAGTTTGTAAGATCGCCCAGCATGGCGACCCTTTCTTTGTAACGGGTCACCTTCAGAAACGCCTCTATTTTCTTTAGGCGCCCAGAATCTGTAACGAACTTGCGAAAGTGTTTATGATGCTTTTCTTGGTTGACCTTTGTTGAGGTAGGGACCACGTTCCCATAGAGATGGAGTCCGCAGTGTTCTTTATTGATGGGGATTGCGTGATCTCTTGCTGCGGCTTCGGGTTTAAGGCGCTTTCCCGTATAGGCGCAGCGGCTTTTGAAGAAGTTACACGTGTCCTTCCATTGTTGTTCGTTTAATCCGCCAAGCAGTTCGCCTGCTTCGGAAAGCAGGCATCGAATGAAAATATTTGCTGCGTCTCCAGGTTGTATTCTCCGCGCCTTCCTCGACATCGAATCCCCCCAAGCTCCATACTGGTGCCTTTCCGACCTTTCAAAATGCCTTCTGCAATCGTTAACGATGCGCCAGTGTATGTTTGATATTATTCTTTGGTGTTGACGTTGTTCCTACGGCTCGATCACAATTCCAAGGGCGTTTAGCACTGCGTTTGCCAGGTTTTCGATGGTCGCCGCCGACACGCGGCCCAGACATTTGCCCAGGCGGGAGACATCAAGAGCGCGTAATTGAAAACCCAGGGCCACACCTTCTTGGGCCAGCCCGCCGTCACCTGGATGGATGAGGCAGGTTCCGGGCAGGCCCAGCCGTTTTGTATTCGTGGTCAGTGGGATGCAAATAGCCGTGGAGGTGAAGCGGGCGAGATTGGGGTTTTGAAAAATAATGACGGGTCTTGTTCGCCCCTGTTCAGAGCCGCTCACGGGTTCGAGGCTGGCGAAGTAGACTTCGCCGGTCTTAACCCGCCTCATCGCTTCCGCTCTTGCCGCGCTAAAGTGCCGGCCCACTCGCTTATGTCTGCGTTCGTCCAGTCAGTGTCTTCCGTGGTCGGCTCGTAACTTGGTTCCTTGAAAAGGTCGGCCAGGCTTAATCCCATCGCCTGGGCCACGCGCTTGAGGGTTTTAATCTTTGGTGCATAGCGTCCGGCCTCAAGGCGCGCCACGTTGGCTCGCGCAATCCCGGACCGATCAGAAAGGCCCTGCTGGGTCCAGGCCATGCCTTCCCGTACCGCCCGGATCTTTTGCCCGATGGACCATGCCATAACTGCGTTTGGGTCTTCCTGAACTCGGACACGAACTTTTCCGGAACGGCGGGCGGAGAAATCAGATGGAAGCGCGTCGGCGGCCTGTTTGAGCGCCTGAAGAACCGCCAAATTAAACGCGGCGTTCAAACCCTGCGTTAATTTGCGGGAATCCGCAATTAAGTGCCGCGCTTTCGGGGGTAGACCTGAAATGGCCGGAATCATTTAGGAGTCTCCTTGGCCGTCACTTGTCTCACCAGGCGATTGTTCTCGGATCGAAGCCGGAGCACTTCCTCCTGAAGCTGCTTGTTCACCTGGAGAAACGCCTGGTATTCCCGGTAGAGCAGATTATAGCGCGTGACCAAATTTTTGTATATCACGGCGAGTTTCCGGCGATCTGCTGCCTGAACTAGGTTTCCGACTGCGCTGACGAAAGCAGCGATCCCAAGAAAATCCTGGGCAGTGGTTTGTGTTCGGTGCATACGCGCCTCCCTGATGCTATAGTGTATCACGCGCGATACATTATGTCAATAGCCGAAGACGTTAAAATTGCAGATCAGGGGGTTGTTATTGGGGGACCGGCGCCGCGGCGGCGGGGACGGCCTCCTCGGTTTGGAGCGTTTTTTGGGCGGTTTTGGCCGTTTTCTTCTTGGAGAAGTAATCCTGGAGGCTCTTGCCCTTGAAGAGGATTAGAAACAGGCTCACCAGAAATCCGATGGTGGCGCCGATGAGACGCCCGATTTTGGCGTTGCTGTCGGACCTTTCCCCGGCTTCTGCCAGGCCGTTTCGGGCCTGGCCCCAACCCGTCATCCGGCCGAGCTCGCCGCCCACCATGCCGGTGACGACGGCCGCGCCTGCGGAGACCGCCAAAATACCCCACCATCTCCTCCACCAGGGTTTCTCTTCCTCCTGATGGGGCTTTTTCCGGAAGCCCCCGGGCTTGCCGGCGCCCACCGCAGAGCTGCGGGAACCGGCCGGGGCGCCAGAGGCGCCCAGCGTGCCGGGAGCAGATGTGACGACGGAAGTTCCGCCGGACGGAGCGCTTTCGGAGACGGTCTTGGCCGAGGAGGCCATCCACGCGATTTCCAGCGGACCCGCGGGGCGCTGGGCGGAGTTTTGTCCGGTCAAGCGGTCTTGGATTTTTTGGGCGCAGGCGGACAGCGCCTCAGCCTTGCCTCGGCAGGGATCGGATTCAGCCGACAATCCCGCGGCGAGCAGGTCGGCGGCCGGATTGTCTTGGGCCGAGGCGGCGGCCGTTAAAAGGCACAGCGACAAGATCAAAAGCAAGTGGGCGGGTTTCATGCGTTAAAAAAACCTCCTGGGGTTTGTCATCACTCTAATCCGCGATCATCGAGCGGACGGCTCCTTTGGGCAAATTGGAAACGAACTTGTCGATGCGCTCGAGGCGGCGCTCCGGGGTTTCCAAAGGCGTCGGCTCAAGTCCCCTCAAGACGATGAGAAGCTCGCCCTGCCGGGGCCTGGGAACAATCGACGTTCCCGCGCTCTTGGGGTCGAATTCCAGCACGACGGCGAGCCGGGCCAGCTTGGGCTGCTTTCTAAATTCGTCCCGCAGGTTTCGGAACAGGCCGGCCGTGCCCTCCTCTCCATAAACGGCGATCAAGCCGGGCCAGGAGCTTTCCGCCACCTGGATGCTGAAATTTTGCGGCCAGGATTCTTGACGCTGCAGAGACTCGATCCTCTCCCGCGCCGCCGCGACCAAGCCGGCCTCCAGGCGCCGGCTGTTTTCCAGGCTCTCCGCGTCCATTTTGCGGGCGAGAGCCTTCAGCTTGTCGTTGACGCGGCCGCGATGCCTTTCATCCAGCTTGTTGAAGGAGTTCATGAGCATTTGCCGGCTGAGGTCGGCCGGAGGCAGGCCGCGATTGACGGTGACCTCATCCAACGCCTCGGAGGCCAGGATCAAGTGTATCAAGGCGCGGTTGATTTCATGCCGCATCATGTCGGCCAGGGCGGCCACAAGCTGCTCCAGGTTTCTCTGGAAAGCGCCGTTGTCGGTTTCTTTCAGAGCGGTGATAGCTTTCTCAATGACGATATCGATGATTTTGCCTGATTTCATCGCGGCGCTGAGTTCGGGATCCAGAAGCACCGCTTTGACGGGATCCGCGACGTCCTGGCGCACCTCCGCCTGAAGCTCCGGCGAGAGGGATTGGACGAGAGAATCGATGACCGCCGCTCCCGTCTCCGGGGATTGGGTTTGGATGAATTCCGCCAGAGCGCCGGCCACGTGCGTTTTGAGCTGCTCCCGCAGGCGGTCCTCGATCATGCCGTAAAGTTTTCCGACGACTTGGTCATAGGAGGGTTCTCCCTCGATGCCCAGCGGCCCCATGGCTTGGCTTAAAATCCACGGTTCCATCACCTCTTTTTGATTTCGCAGGGTCAGGGGGGCCGTCGGCGATGGAGGCTTGGCCAAAACATGCCCGGCGGCGAGCAAGGTGGCCGGGGTCAAGCGCAGGTGAATGCCCAGTCCGGGTATGGGAATGTCCACGTCCCGCATGGCCGCGAGGGCCTGTTGGCGGCCATAGCTGAGCGCCGCCCGCTCCAAGGCGTTGTTGTGTTTGGCCAGGATGTCCAAGACCATGTTGATTTTGGCGTGCATCTCCTGAATCTTCGCGACGTTTTCGTCGCTGTTGATGTTCTCTGAGTCCTGGGAGCCCGGTTCCGCCCCCAGAGGCGGCAGAACTTCGGGGGAATCCGGATCGGTGGATTGATCGATGATTTTCAACAAGCCTTGGTTGACGTCTTCGGTGGTCGCCTCGCCGGAAACGACGTCGCCGGCCAAATCGATGAGCGTCTGCTTTTGCGCCTCGTTTAAGCCGTTTTCCGAGAGAGTCTGCGCGGTCTGCTCGAGAATTTGCTGATCAACCCCCGAGAGCACCTCGACGATGGCGCCCACGTTTTGAATAACTTGATCCTGGTTGATGCCTCCGCTCTGAGCCAGGACGCCCAAAAGATCGCTCATGGCGACCGCGGTGACCACCGCCGCGTTTTGCAGGGTATCCGAAAGGTCCCGCACCCGGTCGGTGAGGTCCATATTTCTGTCGCCCAGGACGTCTTTCCCGTCTTTGGCCGCGAGCACGGAGGCGCGCATTCCTGAGCGCCCGCTGTTGTTGAGATCCCAGCGGAAATTGAGCATTCCCCGAACGGCGTAATTTCTGACCTCGGCGTTTCCGTAATCGATTTGGTCGTGCGTGACGGCCACGGCCGCTTCCATATTGTGCCGGGCTTGGTAGCGGACCTCGGCGCCCACGCGGTCGCGCCGGTACTCGATGGCCGGTCCCTTGGCTTGGCTGTAGAAAGCCGACATGCTGAAGGGGCGCCCGCCGTAGAGGGTCATAAACCCGGCGCGGCCGGTGTCCTCCGTGGTGTCCCGGTTCCATTGGTGGGCCAGGGAGGCCCCGAAATGAACGTCGTGCATATTGGGCATCTGGGTCCAGTAACTCATCGC
>JACQRQ010000052.1 GCA_016206405.1 Elusimicrobiota bacterium
CAATATATCATTAATATGGTCCGATTACTCTGAGGTCGAGATGATATTGAGTGTATTAAGACTTTGTTTTGCCGTCTTTTTGGCTCTCGCCGGCTCCCAGGCAGATGCGGAGCTCATGTGCCTATCGCCCAAGAAGGCCAATCTGCGAGAGGGGGCCGGCATGGAATATCCGGTGGCATGGGTCGCGGACCGGTACACCCCCTTTGTGGTTCTAAAATGGGATGGTGAATGGGCCGAGGTGAAGGACGTCGATGGACCTATTGGGTGGGCGCACCGGTCCGTGCTTTCATCCGATCCTTGCGTGATCCTGGTCGGCAAGCGCGCCAATGTGCGTTCCGGGCCTGGGCTGGCGCACGCGGCCCTCTGGGAGGTGTGGCGAGGTTACCCCTTCAAGGTTCTGCGCAGGCAGGGCGACTGGATCAAGGTTACCGACGGCGACGAAGTCGAGGGTTGGATTTTTATAAAGTTGGTCTGGGGAAACACCCATCCGGAGGAAACTGGAGAATTTTGAGGGAAGATTAATTGGCGGCGAATCACGTTGGAGACTCTCGCCGCCGCCATCGCTCGCCGGAGGAGTATCCGATGCAAAGGGTTATGCATCACCAAGTCATGGGACGACCGTTAGGCCGCGCGTCAATCGTGGGAGGATCCTCCAGGGTTTCCTCGCGGCATCTGATTTATTTTTTACTGTTCTTTATTTTTGGCTGTGGGACATCAGTCGACCAGCGGCAGGAAGAAGCCCGGATTGGCTCCTACAACCAGGACTCAACCAAGGTGAGCAAGGCCCAACTGATCATGATGTATTCGGGATTCGCGACTTTTGCGGATGGACTAATGGGACCCGAGACTCGGGATACCCTCAAGGAATTCCAAATGAGTCGGGGGCTTCCGGTCACCGGTTACATCGGCGATGCCACTTGGACCGAACTGATGAAGTTTGAGCAGCAGGAAGGACCTTTTACGGTGGAACGCCTTCAATGGGGGCTTAGGAATTCCGGTTTCGATCCCGGGTCGATCGATGGACGTGTTGGCGGGATGACCCTGCAGGCGCTCTCCAAATTTCAGCAGGCAAAGGGGTTGAAGGAAACCGGCAGGCTGAATCCCGAGTCGTGGGCCGCACTGCAAAGTTCGATGCCCCCATAAGCGCATGCCGGCCGGGCTCCGGTCCAATGGAAGATGCGATTGGGAAGACGATCATCTGGGACGCGGCGTTCAACGGCGCTTGCCCTAATACTATGGACCCTTTTATTTTGTAGAGGTCTAGGGGCTAAGGAGCCCGCATGCTTGGAGAGAGGATCGGCTCTTTTCCGCTCCGGGCGGTTGACGCAAGCCGCGGAAGCATTCTCGTTGAAGGAATGCTTTTCCTCCGCAGGCGTCGCCGCTTACCTGAATGCCGGCATCGTATTTCGGGATCTGGGAAAGGATCTCGAGGCCTTCACGCTTTTTGAAAAGGCTGCGGCGCTCGCCCCCAAAGACCTCGACGTCCAAGTTACTTACGGCCGCGCCGCTTTACAGGCGCGCAGGCATGGCCGGGCGCAGGCCGCTTTCCAGGTCGCCTTAGGCATTGACCGGGCCCATCCAGGGGCTCTTTTGGGCCAGGGAAAGCTAGAACTTCAGAACGGAAACCCGAAAGAGGCGGCTCAATTCCTGGAGATGCTGACCAAGTTCAAACTCTCCCTCTCCCTAGGCTGGTTCTATTTGGCGCAGGCGTATGAGGCGGCGGGCCAGTTTCAAAGGGCGGAGGAGGCCTATCGGAAGACGTATAAGACCGATTGGAGCTTTTTCGAGGCGAGATTGCATTTTGCGCGCCTCTACAAGCGAATAGGGCGGTTCGACCAGGCATGGCGGCAGTACGCCAAAGTGCTGCTCATTGATCCGCGCCATCGAGAAGCCGGACGCAACGAAAAAGCGTTGGGCCGGCTCTTGGGCCGATCAACCGAGGATATCGTTCGCAAGCCGGCGCCGGCCCAACTGAAGATTCCGCATCCCTCATCCGGCCGTAGAAAGATGCCGCTGATTCTCGTAGGCATCGGGACATCGGCTTTGGGGCGCCCTGTTTTGAGGAAGGCCCTGGCGTTCCGATGCACCGGGCCCTTCCGAGTGATTGATCCTGAGACGGGCCGGCAGATCAAGGAAGGACCCGCCGAAGAAGATTTCCTTATCCATGCCTTTGGAGGCGGATGGTTCCAGGTGTCCGACTCGTCGCATCGAAGGTTTCTCAGATTCAAGCGCGCCATCGCTGTCGAGCCCATCGAGCAAAATAACCACACATTGAGCCTGCGGGAGGTTCGCGTGGCCCAAGGCTATAGTTGGTCGGCCCTCCAAGACCGCCAATTCAAAGGAAGAATCGAGGCGCGGGTCCGCGCCGGGAAAATCTACGCAATCAACAGGCTTCCCCTGGAAGATTACCTTTACGGGGTGGTCACGGAGGAGATGCCTAAGAATTTCCCGGACGAGGCCCATAAGGTTCAGGCCATCATCGCAAGGACCCATGCGTTGTACTTATCCCGGCATGCCGGCCGCCACCGCCGGGACGGCTACAATTTATGCGACGGCCAGCATTGCCAAGTCTATGCCGGAATGGCCGGCGAGAACCGCCAAAGCATATCGGCGGCGGATGCGACCCGCGGGTTGGTGCTGCGCTATAAGGGGCGGCTGGCCCAAACCCTCTTCACCGCCAATTGCGGCGGGCACACCCAAGATTCTGGCGAGCTTGCAGGTTGGACAGCACTGCCCTATTTGCGGGGGAGGTTGGACGGCGAGCCGGATATGCCGGCCCCACGGACGCCCTGGGAACTGGATCAATGGATCAGGGGAAGTCCCGCCGTCTATTGCAGCGTGGCGGAGAAAATGGGGCCCTCGCAGTTTCGGTGGACGAGGGCCGTGCCCGCCAAGGAGTTGGAGCGCCGCGTCCATCGAATCAGGCCCATAGGCGCCATCAAGCGAGTTTTGATTATTCGCCGCAGCCTTTCGGGAAACGCTAATGCGGTGCGGATTGAGGGAAGCCGCGGAACGCTGAATATCCGGCGCGAGCACAAGATACGGAACTTGCTTGGCCTAGCCTCTCTGCGCAGCACCCTGTTCACCATGGAGACGGAGCGCGACCCCTCCGGACGCCCCGTGGAATTTATCTTTTTTGGCGGCGGCTGGGGCCACGGCGCGGGGTTGTGTCAGTATGGGGCCGCGGGAAGGGCAATGAAGGGCCAAGATTACCGGCGCATTCTGAGACACTACTATCCCGGAACCTTGCTGGAGCGGTTGGACAACTGAGTGATGGATGCCTTGATCACGCGCATGAGTTCTTCGTGCCCGTAACGGTTCTTTAACCCTCTCTTCGCGTCGTTCTCCTCGCACTAGAAGGGCTCGCGCTGCAGCACCTGCGATAACTCTCAAGAGCCTTTTCGCGCTCGCGATTCGGACAAGCCGCCCAGCAGCATGAGGACAAATCCCTTCATCGGCAACAAAAAAATCTAACGCCGAACTTTGGCAGAGCCCCTCCGCGAGGCCAAGAGGCCTTGGATGTAACTCCTGAAATGCCGCATATTCTCGATGCCGATCGAGACATCCTGCTTGGCCTTCATCAGGATCAGAGAGCCTTGAATGATGCTAAGGAATAAATCGGCCAGGCGCGCCGCGTCGTCGCGGCCCGCGGCGGAGAGGTCGCGCGCCAAACCCTCGGCCGAGCGGGAGAACCACTGCGCGCAGAGCGCCCGGAAGTCGGGGCGCGTGGGAGCCAATTCCTGGGAGAAGTTCCCGAGCAGGCAACTCTTGGGCAACGCCGGGTCTTCGAAGGCCGCGATCGCGGCGTCGATCCAACCCAGAACGCGGGTTCGCGGGTCTTTTTCTTTCTGGAACGGGGCGGATTGAAACCTCTCCATTTGGAGGCGGGCGAAGCGTTCCAGGGCCGCCTTGCCGAGATCTTCTTTGCTTTTGAAGAAATGAAAGAACGAGCCTTTGGTGGCGCCTGCCCCGGCGACAATCGCATCGACGGAGGTCGCCTCAAAGCCTTGGGCCAGCATCAGCTCCAAGGCGGCATCCAGGATTTTTTCTTTGGTGGGGGCGTGCGGGTCGGCAATCCTCATAGGTGGACCTAGGCTCTAATTGCGGTTGGGCCTTTGCATTCAGCCGGCCCTTCTGGGAACTCGGCTGCGGTATCCCGCATTACTTGCCGGGAGCGGTATTGACCATCGGCGCCGGACCGCCCGAGACCGGGCACATTCTGCCGCTGCAGCGGCCGATGAAGAAGCCGATGACCCCGCCGAGGAGCAGCAGGACGACCG